>NZ_VRVD01001200.1:0-668 GCF_008040015.1 Methylobacterium sp. WL18
ATGCCGACATTGCGCCCCGCCGACAGCAGGCTCACGCCGGCCCGGACGAGGCGCTCCGCCTCCGCATCCGCCAGGCCGCCATCGTCGAAGGCGATCACCCGGGCGAATCCGGACGCGGCGTGCGCCAGCACCCGGTCCACCTGGTCCCGGCTCGGCCGGAACAGGGTGATGCCGAGCGCGAGGCGGTCCAGTCCGGGATCAGGCACGGGCCGGGCTCCGGCGGCTCACGCCCGCTCCACCGCGGCGTTGCGGGTCGGCATCGGTCGAGCGGGGATGCCGGAAGGGAAAGCCGGCGAGGCGGCGCATGGCGTCGATCCGGTCCCGATGGGTCGGCGTTTCGATATCGCGAGGCCCGGTCCCCGACAAGCGGCCAGGTCGGGTCGCGCAGCCGCGCAGGCCGAGGTCGAGGTCGAGGTCGAGCCGACCCATGGTTTACGGACTCGGCCGGTTCCGTTAGTTCGACGGGCGAAGAATGCGACGCCCGCCTCCGCGCCACGCACGCCCCCGACGCTGCCGACCATGAGCCGATCCGAGACCAGCGCCTCGACCGCGTCGACCCCGAAGGCGGCCGACGGATGCCGCGCCTCGTGACGGCGCGCGGCGCACGTTCCCCCGCAGAGCCCTGAGATGCGCCTCGGTTTGCCCCCGACCCTCGGGCGGTTCAAGCG
>NZ_VRVD01001201.1:0-667 GCF_008040015.1 Methylobacterium sp. WL18
GCACGGCCCCGTAGCCGAGCCCGGCATCGATCACGCCGCCGCCGACCGCCGCCCCGATGGCGTTGCCGAGGTTGAACGCACCGATATTCATCGCCGCCGCGAGGTTGGGCGCGGCGCCGGCCTCATCCATGACCCGCATCTGCAGCGGGGGCACGATGGCGAAGCTCGCGATCCCCCACACGACGATCAGCAGCGCCGCCGATGCTTCTCCCCGCATGCCCCAGGCGAACAGCGCGAGGACGACGATCTGGGCGGCCAGGGATCCGAGGATGGTCCCGTCCACCGAGCGATCGGCGAGGCGACCGCCCAGCCAGTTGCCGGCCGTGAGGCCGATCCCGAACAGCACCAGCATCGCGGTGACGAACAGGCTCGTTGCGCCGGTCTCGATCCGCAGGATCGGCACGATGTAAGTGAACAGCGTGAACATCGCGCTAAACCCCACCATGGTGAGCGCCAGCGCGGCGAGCACCGGGCCGCGGCCGAGGGCACGCAACTCGGCCCGCAGGTCATCCCGGCTCTCGACCCGCAGCTCCGGCAGCGCCAGGCGCAGCGCCAGCATGGCGACCGCGCCGATCATGGCGATGCCCCAGAACGCCGCCCGCCAGCCGAGCACCTTGCCGACCCAGGCGGCGAGCGGCACGCCGCCGATCGTCGCGACGGTCAGCCC
>NZ_VRVD01001202.1:0-665 GCF_008040015.1 Methylobacterium sp. WL18
GCACGCGGCCGCGCGATGCGCTAGAGGGCAGGGGTCCGGCCTCGCGGGCCGGCCTGGATTCCGACTCGCCTCGGACCTCCTGCCGGCCGCGCGCCGCCGCCATGGTCCGACGCGGAGCCCGGCATGAGCGAGACGAGCAACACCTTCAAGAAGGCGCCCAAGCGCAAGCCCACCAAGGGCAAGAGCGTCAGCGTCTCCCCGGAGATGCGGCAGGCCTATGCCAACCTGATCCAGGAACGGGCCGAGAAGCAGGAAACCTACGGGCGGCACCTGCCGCAGGAAGAGACCAAGCGCCGGTAAAAGAACCGGGTTTCCAAAGGGCTCAGCCCTTTGGCGGGGTGTCGGGGCAGAGCCCCGATGGCATCGAGCTTCGCTCGACCCAGGCTCTGCCCTGGACCCGCAAGAGGTCCCGGACCTTTTGAAACCCTGATGGTTTCGAACCGCCCTAGCGCTTGCGCACGAACTCGGTGCGCAGGACGAGCCCCTTGATCGTGTCGTGGCGGCAATCGATCTCTTCGGGATCGTCCGTGAGCCGGATCGACCGGATGACCGTGCCCTGCTTCAGGGTCTGGTTCGCGCCCTTGACCTTGAGGTCCTTGATCAGCGTGACCGCGTCGCCGTCGGCCAGGACGTTGCCGGCCGCGTCGCGGGCCTCGGCCCTGGCC
>NZ_VRVD01001203.1:0-665 GCF_008040015.1 Methylobacterium sp. WL18
CGCCCGGCGCGCCCGCCGCCGACAGGGACGCAGATGCGGCGAACGGGGGCGCCCCCGGCCAGGCCCGGGACTATTACCGGGTCGAGTGCGCGGCCGGCCGAAGGCTCTGGCTGTACCGGGACGGGCCGCACGCCCCCGGCCGGCCTGCCGCCTGGTTCGTCCACGGGGTGTTCCCGTGAGCGATCCCGCCTACGCCGAGCTCGCCCTGACCACGAATTTTTCGTTTTTACGCGGCGCCTCGCATCCGCAGGAATACGTCGTGCAAGGCGCGGCCTACGGGCTCGCCGCGATCGGGGTCGCCGACCGCAACACCGTGGCCGGGGTGGTGCGGGCCCATGCGGCGGCCCGGGCCCTCGAGGCGGAGGGCGTGGCGATCCGCGTCCTGCCGGGCGTGCGCCTCGTCACCGAGGACGGGTTCGAGGCCGTGACCTATCCGGTGGACCGGCAGGCCTGGGGGCGCCTCTGCCGGCTGCTCACCCGGGGCAACCGGCGCAGCCGCAAGGGGGATTGCCGGTTCTCCTTCGCCGAGATGCTGGAGGCCGCCGAGGGGCAGATGTTCATCGCGATCCCGCCGGGCCGGCGCCCGCGCCCCCCGGACGGTTTTTTGGGTCGGCTCGAAGCCCTGGCTGCGGCCGCCCCGGGCCGGACCTGGCTCGGGGCGAGCC
>NZ_VRVD01001204.1:0-661 GCF_008040015.1 Methylobacterium sp. WL18
CCTCCCATCCTCGACATCCATCGCGAAGGACACCGGCTCATGACAATCGACATCGTCTTCTCGGACGCGACATGCCCGCCGCGATGGCCGCCGACTCGCCCCCGCTCGACCCGCCGGGCGTCCGCTCCAGGTCCCAGGGGTTGTTCGAGCGACCGGAGAGCAGGTTGTCGCTCTCGATCCAGTAGGAGAATTCCGGCAGGTTGGTCTTGGCCAGCAGGATCGCCCCGGCGGCCTTGAGGCGGGCGACGCTCGTGGCATCCGTGGCGGGGATGCGGCCCCTGAAGATCGGCGAACCGCGCTGGGTCGGGACGCCGGCGGTGTCGATCGAATCCTTCACGGTGAACGGCACCCCGTGCAGGGGCCCGATCTCACCGCCGGCCAGGATCGCGGCCTCGGCCGCGCGGGCGCCGTCGAGCGCATCCTCCGCCACGGTGACGATGGCGTTGACCTTGGGATCGACGGCCGCGATGCGGTCGAGATGGGCCTGCATGACCTCCACGGGCGAGACCTGGCGGGTGCGGATCAGCGCGGCGAGCTGTGTCGCGTCCGAGAAGACGATGTCGATTGTCATGAGCCGGTGTCCTTCGCGATGGATGTCGAGGATGGGAGGCGCCTGCCGCGGCGCGGGCCTCTGCCGGGCCGGGGCGCATCGCCCCGGGGC
>NZ_VRVD01001205.1:0-656 GCF_008040015.1 Methylobacterium sp. WL18
CCGCGGGCGTGACCGCGTGGCTCGCCGAGGCCGGACGCGGCTTTCCGGTCGGCCCGCTGCGGGTGCCGATCGTGCCGGGGGCGGTCCTGTTCGACCTGCTCAACGGCGGCGACACGGATTGGGGCCGCTATCCGCCCTATCGCGAGCTGGGTTTCCTTGCGGCCGCTGCCGCGTCGGACGACTTCGCCCTGGGCTCCGTGGGGGCCGGCACGGGCGCGCGCACCGGCAACCTGAAGGGCGGGATCGGCTCGGCCTCGGCGACGGTGCCGGGCACCGGTTTCAAGGTCGGCGCGCTGGCGGCGGTCAACGCTTTCGGCCGCGCCACAATCGGCGGTGGGCCGCATTTCTGGGCCGCGCCGTTCGAGGTGGGCGACGAGTTCGGCGGCCTCGGCTCCCCCGCCCGGGTGCCGGCCGATTCCCTCGCCTTCCCGGCCCGCATCCTGCCCGGCTCGGCCACGACGCTCGCGGTGGTCGCCACCGACGCCGCCCTGACCAAAGCACAGTGCAGACGCCTCGCGGTGGCCGCGCAGGACGGCCTCGCCCGCGCCCTGGTCCCGGTCCACACGCCTCTCGACGGCGACCTCGTCTTCGCGGTGGCGACCGGCACCGTGCCGCTGGCCGACCCGGTTGCCGATCTCGCCCGCCTGGGCGACGCC
>NZ_VRVD01001206.1:0-655 GCF_008040015.1 Methylobacterium sp. WL18
TACGCCCGCGGGGCGCCCGGCTCGGCAGCGCCCGGCCGCTCTGAGGAAACGCACCCCGCCCCGTCCGGGCAGGCCTGCGTACACCGTCGCGCCGGTCGGGTGCGCGTGCGTGTCGCCAAGCGCGATTGCGGTTGCTACAGAGCGCCCGCGAGGATGGACACCATGACACGACCGGAGGCCGGTGAGACGGGGGCGGGCGACGCGGCGCGGACGCGCCTGCTCGCGCATCTGAGTGCGGCCGGCTACCACCCGGTGACGCCGCCGGTTCTGCAGCCGGTGGAGCCGTTCCTGGAACTGTCCGGCGAGGACATCCGCCGGCGCATCTTCGTCACCCAGGACGCGGCCGGGACCGAGCTGTGCCTGCGGCCGGAATTCACGATTCCCGTCTGCCGCCTGCACCGGGCCCAGGCTGACGGCCGGGCGGCCGATTACAGCTATTGCGGCCCGGTCTTCCGGCTCGCCGCCGACGAGCCGGACGAGTTCTTCCAGGCCGGCATCGAATCGATCGGCCGCACCGACACCCCGGCCGCCGATGCCGAGGTGCTGGGGCTGGCGCTCGAGGGCCTTGCGCTGTTCGGCCGGACCGACCCCGCGGTGCGGCTCGGCGACATGGGGCTGACCGTGGCCCTGCTCGACGGGCTGGCGGTGCCGCCGG
>NZ_VRVD01001207.1:0-655 GCF_008040015.1 Methylobacterium sp. WL18
CCTGCGCAGCGGCGCGCCGCCCCGAGCGACTGGCGCGGCGTGCTCGTGGGGGCCATGAAAGCCACGGGCGCCTCGTGCCGCAACAGCCCCGGCACGGTGGTCAGCAGCCTCGTGGCCGTGGGGGCGGCCGGCTTCATCTGCTTCAACGCGCTGGGCCATCAATCCGGGCGGCATCCGGCGCCGATCCTGCCCAAGGTCGCGGCCCAGAAGGCCCCTGCCCCGCGCGAGGCGGCGGCGGCCCCGAAGGAGGCGATCCGGGATGTGGCCAAGGAGCCGGTGCAACCCGAGCGCGCCGCCGCCAAGCAGGCCGCCCGCGACCCGATCGCCGAGTTGATCCGCTCCGACGAGACGACCGCCTCGGTGACGCCCAAGGCCGTCCCGACCCGGGCTGCCGCGAAGCCGGCGCCGAAGGAGACCGCCAAGGACGCAACGAAGACGGCCAAGTCCGAAAAGGACGCCGATCCGGTGTTGCGCGCGCAGAAGGCGCTGTCGAAGCTCGGCTATCCGGTCAAGCCGGACGGTGCGATGGGGCCGGGCACCCGGGCGGCGATCGAGAAGTTCGAGCGCGGCGCCAAGCTGCCGGTGACCGGCGAGGCTGCGGGCCGAACCCTGCGCGCGCTGCTGTCCCACGCCGGCCAGGGTTGAGGCGCTCGCC
>NZ_VRVD01001208.1:0-655 GCF_008040015.1 Methylobacterium sp. WL18
CTCCGGCGCGGTGGGCGCCGGCACTGACAGGGCGGAGGCATCGGGCGCCAGTGGTTCTTCGGGCGTCGCGGCCGGTGCGATCGGGGCCGACGCCGTGTTCGCAACGCGCGCTGCCGGCACGCTGCGCACCAGCCCGAACCCGCCGAAGCCGGAGAACGCCGCGTCCCCCCGCCCCAGCGGTGCGCCGGACAGCTCGACCTGGAACGGGCCGTCGCCGAGATCCAGGCAGGCCGGCTCGGCGCGGAAGGTCATGCGCTCGCCCAGCGCCGCGAACATCCCGTCGGCGCCGGTGATCCGGCCGTTCCCGGCGAGATCCTGCCAGCGCTGGCCGATGAGGCCGGTGAGGCCCTCGGACCCGGTCAGCGTCGTGAGCGCCCCGGAGGCGTCGCTGCGCCACAGGAAGCGGTCGCCCGTCTTCAGGGCCAACGTCTCGACCGGGACGGCGGCCGGCGGCGGCTCGCTCGCGGGTGCCTCCGGCTGCTGCACCGCCGGGGTGGCGGGCCGCGGGCGCGGCAGCTTCACCGGGGCCGTCGGAATCACCAGGAAGACCGGCCGGCCGTCGTCGCGGGTCCCGCGGACGACCTGGCAGAGCGCAGGCGGGGCGATCCGCCTCGCGTCGAGGGCGAGGCGCGCGAGCCGGGGCGCGGTGTCCTGC
>NZ_VRVD01001209.1:0-654 GCF_008040015.1 Methylobacterium sp. WL18
GGCCGCCGCCAGGGCGGCCGGCGTGCCGTCGGTGGAGCCGTCGTCGACGTAGATCAGCTCGAAGCCGAGGGGGGCGCAGGCGGCCTCGATCTCGGCCACCAGGGGGGCGATGTTGCCGGCCTCGTTCTTTACCGGCACGACGACGCTGAGGGTCGGGGCGCCGGTCACGGAGCCACCGCGTAGGCGGTCACGAACACCCGCCGGCCGGTGTTGAGGTTGAAGCCTTCGACCTCGGCGAGCGGCGCCGGCGCCCCCCGCGCCACCGGCCAGGCGGCGTTAAAGTCGTCCCGGTCCCGGGCCTCCACGAACAGCAGCCGGCAGCCGCCCGCCTCCAAGAATTGCCTGGCCGCGGCCCCGTCCGGCGGCAGGGCGAGGTCGGTGCCGGTGAGGAAGACGAGGCTCGGCTCCCGGTAGCCGAGGCTCGCGACCTGCGGGTTCGGGCAGGTCATCCGGTCGCGCAGGGCGGCCAGCCGCGGGGAGACCTTGAGGGCCGGGAGCGCACGCTGCGCCACGCCCAGCACCGCCGGCCCGAGCAGGCAGGAAGCGACGATTCCGAGCACCAGGGCGCGCTCGGGCCTGCCGCCCGCGAAGGCCATCCAGGCCAGAATCGCGACCGCGCAGGCGGCGGCGAGCAGCGGCAGCGCGGCCCAGGGG
>NZ_VRVD01000120.1:0-9847 GCF_008040015.1 Methylobacterium sp. WL18
CCGCCAGAGATAAATCGGCTACCAGGCGACGAAGCCGGGCGTTCTCGCGCTCCAGATCCTTCATCTTCTTGGCCTGATCGACCTTCAGGCCGCCGTACTCCTTACGCCAGCGATAATAGCTCTGCTCGGAGATTTCCGCCTCTCTGCATGCAGGGGCCAAACTCTTGCCCTGAGCTGTCTGCACCTCGATCTGGCGCAGCTTGAGCACCGCCTGCTCCGCGTTCGTCTTCTGACCTCGCCGCATGTCCGACTCTTCCGGTCCTGGCTGATCCTCTCAATCAGCCCGGTCCAAAGCCAGCCGGTCAGGTCACCGGATGGCCGTCCGCGCGCCTGTGCCAGAGGAGATGGAAATCGAGCGGGGCGAGCGGGACCGGCACGGGTCGGACCGTGAGCTTCCCGTCCAGACCCGATCCGACGACGACGCCGTTCGTCAGGGTCGCGACGAGGTCTGTTCCGGCCACGAGCGCCGGAGCGGCGTACATCTGCGGAAACACGACACCGAGCCGTCGCTCCAGGTAGCGCAACTCAAGACGAGGGGGATTTCAGTCGTACCGCGACCTCGTTCCGGCGCAGGAATGGCACCGAGAACGGCGGATCGTAGCCCATGAAGACGGGTTGATCCGCTGGATTTCTTCCGGCGGCTTCCACCACCATCGTCAAGGTACGGGCTTGCTCGTCCCTCGCCGCGGGCGATGCGGTGCCGGAAAAGCGCAGGACGGCCAACCGTTCCGGCGGGATGCGAACCAGTCTCACACCGCGTTCGGTCGGCTCCGGCGCACCGGATTCGACGACCGCCTTCGGCAGGTAGAACCGCATCGTTCCCCGGGCGCCCTGCTCGACCGGGACCGTCATCGCGATCAGGCGGCCTTCGCTCTCGACGGGCGTCGTCATGGCGATCCGCTGACCACCACCATTCGCTCCGGTTATGTACCGGAACAGCCGACCGAACGCCTGTCCGTCCTGCTGTCCGCTGGCATCCGTCTCGACGGCAACGCGTCCGTCGTAGGCCCGGACTTCGACCCCACGGTCGAGCCGCTCGACGACCGCGTAGCGCGGCTCTTCATAGGTCCCGCGGATGCCCACGACCGACAGCGCGGACTCAAGCAGCGTCACGAAGTAGTAGAGGAATTTGTCCATCGTCGAGGCATCCGTCGGTCGTGGGTTTTACGCACGGAGTCTGCGGTCGTCTGCGTTCAGGTGTACAACGCCCGGCATGTCAGACATCTGCTTGTGCGGTTTTGCCTCAAGCCCCGCCTGCGTCGCGATCGAGCTTGGCGACCTAATTCAGTTTGCGTGGGCGTTGATTTCGGGCGCGCGAGTTTGCTCATAGCAAGCTTCTGGCACAAACCGCCTCCGAACACACCGCAAGGCTATGATCCTATTTTCGGCAGTTCGGGGCAATCACGATGAACCGCATCCTTGCTGGTGTACTGTTTTCCATTCTATTGGCGGTTCCTGCCTCAGCACTCGATGCCGGGGATCGTATGAAATCCTGGGCTGCAGCGACACCGACAGATAAAGACAATCTCTTGCGCACAATGGAGGCAGCGAACGCAGGCGCCGCATCCCGGAACAGTGTGCGTTCTTGCCTCGATGATACGTCTACATTGTCAGGCCACTCAGATCTACTGATCTCGGAAGTGTTCAAGGCATGCTACGAACAAGCGGAGCGGGACAACATATAGTCACGTAGGCTCATTGCCTAATCTGTCCTCCGAAGCGTGAGGTTGCTTCAAAAAACACGATTGAGGGAAGACCGAGCCATAGGCCGAGTTGATCCGTTCGATTTCGAGGACGCGCGAGTTCCTTGTACACCTCTCGCAGCCATGCGCTCGCACCGGCTTCCGGTCGAGGGAACGGATCGAACCGCTGCAGATGTTGCCCAAGACCCCGGCGACCCGAGGCTTTGTCGACGCGGAGTTCGCCTGACCACCGATGGACCGACCGTTGTCGAGACCCCCCATATCCCGCAGTCCGAAAGCCTTGCGTCTCTGCAGGCCCATCTGTCCTCATGCGAAGCATGGGACCTGCCGGGCCTGATCGAGCTGTGAGGACCTGACCACCGGTGCCGCGGGCACGACCATTGTCGTGTCGATTACCGCGTTGGGCGCACGCGAATCGTCTTCGACGCCCACTGCCATCCCGACGAGGGTTCGGGCTTCCAGTCCGACGCGGTCAACTGTGCCCAGATTGGTCGGTCAAGGGGCCGCATGGCGCGTCGGCGGCTGATAGGATCTTGTCGCGCGACCCACCACCCAGGAAGCGACCATGGCCCATGTCCTCGTCATCGGCGCCAGCAAAGGCATCGGCCTGGAAACCGTGAAGTTGTCCCTCGCGGCCGGACACCGCGTGCGGGCCTTCGCACGTTCGGCCACGGCCATGACCCTGTCAGGTGCTGGCCTGGAACGCTTTCCCGGGGATGCCTTGAACGCCGGTGACGTCGCCTCGGCGCTCGACGACATCGACGTCGTCGTCCAGGCGCTTGGGGTGCCGACGAAGAACCTGCTCGGGCCGGTGACATTGTTCTCCGACGCGACCAACATGCTGGTGCCGGCCATGGAGAAGGTTGGGGTCCGGCGCCTGCTGGCAGTTACCGGCTTCGGCACCGGCGACAGCCGCGACGCGATTGGACTTCTGCAACGCGTGCCGTTCCGCCTCGTCTTCGGACGCGCATACGACGACAAGGACGCCCAGGAGATGCGTATCCGCAAGAGCGGCCTGGAATGGACGTTCGTTCGGCCAGGGGTTCTTACCCCCGGATCGACGACTGGCCGCTACAAGGTTCTCACCGAGCCCTCGTCGTGGCGGAACGGCCTCATCTCACGGGCCGACGTCGCGCACTTCATCGTCGGACAGATCGACCGGCCGGCCTACGAGCGGAAGGCCGTCGTCCTGATCAGATGATCGATCTCGGCCTGATTTTGGCATCGCGAAATTCATAGCCCTTAGCGGTTGCCGATACGCATTAACGTCGGAGTTGATCGTCCCCCATTGAACTGGTCCGCCCTGAAGTATGGCTTTTGAGTCGACAGAGGACGGAACCGATGGCCCAACGACCCAAGCCCGAGGAGATCGTGAGCAAGCTGCGTCAGGTCGACGTGCTGGTCTCACAAGGACAAAGCGTCGCCGCTTCGATTAGGGCGATCGGCGTGACCGAAGTGACCGACTATCGCTGGCGCAAGGAGTACGGCAGTCTAAAGTCAGATCAAATCAAGCGGATGAAGGATCTTGAGACGGAGAACCAGCGTCTCAGGAGAGCGATTGCCGATCTGACGTTGGACAAGCTGATCCTTCAGGAGGCGTCCCGGGGAAACTTCTGAGCTCCGCGCGCCGACGCGCCTGTGTCGAGCACATCATGCTGACGATGGTCGTCTTTGAGCGCCGCGCCTGCCGGGCGCTCGGTCAGCATCGCTCGACACAGCGCAATGCGCCGCGGGGCCGCGACGACGAGGAGGCGCTGACGGCTGATCTCATCGCGCTGGCGGAGCGGTACGGTCGCTACGGCTACCGAAAGATCAGCGCGTTGCTGAAGGCGGCGGGTTGGTTCGTCAACGACAAGCGCGTCGAGCGGATCTGGCGGCGCGAGGGCCTGAAGGTCCCGGCCAAGCAGCCCAAGCGAGGGCGGATCTGGGACAACGACGGCTCCTGCATCCGCCTTCGCCCGGAATACCGCGATCACGTGTGGTCGTATGACTTTGTCGAGGCGCGCACGCACGATGGACGCAAAATCCGGATGCTCAACGTGATCGATGAGTTCACGCATGAATGCTTGGCGATCCAGGTCGCCCGCAAGCTCGAGGCGGTCGATGTGATCGACGTGCTCTCGGATCTGTTCGTCCTGCGTGGCGTACCGGGCCATATCCGTTCGGACAACGGGCCGGAGTTCGTCGCGAAGGCTGTACAAGCTTGGATCACCGGCGTCGGCAGTAAAACCGCCTACATCACTCCGGGTTAACCGTGGGAGAATGGCTACGTTGAAAGCTTCAACGCGCGGCTTCGCGATGAACTTCTCAACGGCGAGATCTTCTACACACTCAATGAGGCGCAGATCGTCATCGAAAGTTGGAGATGTCACTACAATACCGTGCGCCCCCACGCCTCACTGGGATACCGGCCGCCGGCACCGGAAGTGTTCAGGTCAGCCTTCTCCGCTTGGCCGGACGCGCTCGCCCGACCCGCTCCGCCAGTCAAGCTACCCGTGGTGGAGCGGCCTACCGCGCACTAACTTGAACCTTGGACCACCCTGTGGGGGCCGATCATGCGGATGCGCCCGTTTTTCCCTGTGCTTGACCGGCTCGAACTTTGCCAACCTGAAAACATAGTCGAGATAGACGGCATGATACGCATGGACGCCTCCGGCTTAAGCTGAAGGACGAGAAACATCTTTGCGACGATACCGTTCCTACACCATCCCGTTAGCGTAAGAACTAAAGACCACCAGGTTCGAACAGGACCTATTTCAGCATGCTACCGACCGAGGTCGATCGTAGCGGGAACCTCCCGGCCATCGGCGTCCTCATGAACTCGCCAGCATGCTCGTCGATTGCAGGACGACGACGACGAGCATGAAGACGGCCGCGGCGGCGAGGACATAGGTCACGGTCTTGGTGAATTTGGTCATGATTTGCTTTTCCTTAACCGCGTTTTCCGTCTAGACTTGCATCGATGGGGTCTTCGGCCGGCAGCACGAAGACCTGGCCAGGATAGATCAGGTCAGGGTCCCGAATCTGGTCATGGTTGGCGTCGTAGATCGCCGTGTAGCGGTCGCCCTCGCCGTAGGTCCGCCGGCTGATCGCCCAGAGACTGTCGCCGCGCTCGATCCGCGCGGTCCTCACTTCCCGTACGTAGACGGCGCCCGGGGCGGCCTCGGGCCTGAGCGGATCGCTCATCGTATCCGGTGATGGCTTGGTCGCAGACGTGCTGGCTATGGAATCCCGAGGGCCATCAGACGCGCCTGCGTTCTCGCCTTGTCGCCCGACCGCCGCCGAGGATGCGTTCGACGCCACCTTCCCGGCGCCGTTCCCGCCGGGTGATGCCTCGGGCGGTGCCGGGATCGAACGGTCCGGCCCCGCGATCCGGGCGTCATGAGGAACCGAGAAGGGTACCTCCACACGACTGAAGACCTTCCCCGAGGCGGCATCGACCTGATCGAGCCGGACCTTGTAGTCCCCCGGCTTGACGCCTCGGCCGATGGTGAAGCTGACGATGCCGTCCCGACCGACCGTGGCGGGGGCGATCAGGGTATCGTTGAGGTAAAGCCGCACGGTCGCACCGGCTGGAGCCTTGCCGCTGACGTACAGCCGGCCGCCTTCCTGCGCATCGATGCTGACGACCTTGGTGGGGGCCTCCGCCGATCCCGTCACGACGGCCCGCTCAGGTGGCGGGGCCTGATACGCCTCCGAGGAACGGGACGCGATCCCGTTGGAGGCGGCTCGATCCGATACCATTGCGTCGGGGCCGACGCCCGCTCCGGTCCGGCTAGACCGGACCGCATCGTCGGCGCCGATGGCGTTCGAGGCGCCATCGCTCGGAGCAACTTCGCCGGACCGTTGCCGGGTCGGGGATGCGGTGTCCGCCGTCGTCCGTCGAGTGGACACGGCCTCGGGAACGGAGCGGATCATCGTCCGTGACGAACCCGGTTGCGACAACACCACGGTCGCTTTGTCGGGCGATGTCAGGGCAACCAACGGCTCGGCATCGTGCGATGGCGCGACCGCCACCGCAACGCTGTCCCGCGATTGGCGAACGATGCCCTTCTCATCGGTCGCCCGAAGGCCGACTTCGCTGTTGCCGGCCGGAAGGGCCGGCGGGACGATAGCGAAGTGGCCGTTCACATCGGCGACGGTCCTGGCGGTTGGTTTGCCGTCGACCAAAAGTTCCACGGCGCCGTTCGGCGTCGTCCGCCCCGCGACGACGAGTTCCCCATTCGGCTCGACGCGGACGGTATCAAAGGACGGGGCACCCGGGTCAGTGGCACCGGGAGCCATCGCCACGCCAGGTTCGCCCGGCGGCCGCTTAATCACCGGCCCATCCGGAGCGACCGCTTCCAAGGGATTTCCTGTGCTGGCGTCGACTTCCGGCCGCGATAGGGCCGCCACCGGTCGCCCGCCTTCGCCGTTCGAGGACGGAAGCAGGGACCCGAGCCGCCAAAGAACGCCATCACCGCCAACCAAGGCCAGCATCAGCCCGCCCCCAACGAGGAGGGCAAAGAGCGCGATGACAGCCCCGCGGCGTCGCACCGGAGGCGCAGGTTGCCTGGCGGGTACCGGGGCGAGCGGCGTCGCCCCCCCGCGGGAACCGCCACGTCCGCGGAACATGGCGGCGAGCAATCCCACGACGACAAGAAGGATTGCAGGGAACACCCGGAGGAAGGCGCGGTTCAGGCGGGTCAGCATAGTGTTCTCGTCTCCCATGCCGCCGTGATCACCGTCCGGGGCTCCCGGTCATCGGGCATTCGTTCGGTCGGAGCGGATGCCCTGGAACACGCCCTCGGGCCGGGGCACAGCGACCCCTGGTTTTCCGAGACACCCGCTTTCGTTGTCGGGGACGGTTAGTCGTCGGTTTCGCTGGACGATCCGGCACGGGACCGCTCGTAGGCGTCGATGGCCTGCGAGCATCCCGGCGAAAGATTCTGGCGATTGCGCTTGAAGCAGGCCTTCACCTCCGGCCCGCCCGGCTTCATGCCGGCGCACAGGCGAAGGTAATCACCTCCGCAGTTCGCCCTCATGGCCTCCATCTCGGGACCCTCCTGTGCCACGGATGGCCGTGACGCGACCGGGGCGCCCGCAAGGGCGATTGCCGTCAGGGCGAGGATACGGATGTTCATCGAGCAGTCTTTTCGTGCAGGAGGGCCGGACGGGTGACCCACGCGGGTGTTTGCCCACGGAGGGCCGACGGTGTCTCAGCGAGCCGGCTGGCTCGGCGAAGCGGCGGGCGGGTTTGCGAGTTGCTGACGGACCTCGGAAAGCTTCGCCTGGGCCATGCTCAGGTCCTGGCGGGCCGCAGCCAGCCGCTCGTCGAGGGTCCCGGCCTCCTTGTTGCGGGTCGCCAGGGTCTCGGTCAGCGTGGCAAGCTCTCCTTGCGCGTCGGCCTGGCGCTTCCGTAGGCTGTCGAGGGCGGCCGTACCGGCATCGCGGTCGGCGGACAGCTTCTGCAACGCCTGCTCAGCCTGACCCCGCTCGGACACGACGCGGTCGCGCTGGGCCTGAGCCTCGGCGAGTTCCTTGCGGACGTTCGCGAGGGCGTCGCGGGCCTGCTGGGCGTCGCGGTTCGCCTGCTCGATCTCTGAGGTGAGCTTGTCCTTGTTGGCAGTCAGGGCGGTGATGGCCTGATCCGTGTCCGTGCGCTGCTTCGTGGCCTGATCCGTCGCGGTCCGGGCGTCGGCCAGTTGCTTTTGGGCGGCGGCGGCGGCCTCGCGGGCGTTCTGCTGGAGCTCCTCGGCCTTGGCGAGGTCGGCGGTCTTGGCGGTCGCCTCCTGGGTCATGGTCGCGAGATCGGCGCGGAGCTTGGCCTCCTGCACCCGGGCGTCCTCAAGGCGACGTCCGACCTCGGCGAGATCCTGGGTGCGGTCGACGGCGGCCTTCTCGGCGGTGGTGATGGCCTCGCGCAGCGGGGCCAGCTTTCCCTCGGCCTGGGAGACCTGGGACTGCAGATCGGTGAGCTTCTTCGACTCGGCCTCGGCCGTCTTCTTCGCCTCGGCCGCCTTGGCCTCGGCGGCCTGCTGCTCCTGGGTCAGGGTCGCGGCGCGGGACTTCGCCTCCTCGGCGGCCTTGCTTGCCTGCTGGTCCTGCTGCTGGGCGGTGGCGATCTTGGCCTGGAGCGCGGTCAAGGTGCCGGCTGTCGAGATCTGCCGGTCCAGGTCGGTGCGGAGGGCCGCCTGCTGGGTCTGCAGGTCCTCGATACGATGGTCCCGGGCGCTGCGCTGACGCGCGCCGGCGATGGAGCCGACGATGAGCCAGACCAGCAGCACGGCCGCCACGACCGCGAGGCTGAAGGGCAAGGGGCGTCTGAGTTCGGAGCGGTAGTCGATGGCCATGGGGGTCTCGCAAGCTCGGGGAAAGGCGGTGGATCGAACCCCGGCGCGGCGTCGCCCGGCGTCGTGTGCGGCCGGCGCCCTGGGGCACCGGCCGCATCGTGGGGTCAGGCCGGCGAGCGGCCGTCTGTTGCGTAGCGGTCAATGGCCGAGGGCAGCTCACGCGACAGGCGGGACAGGAGCGCGCCGCGGCTCAGGCCGGTCTGCTGGGTGAGGTGGTCGAGGGTATCCGGGCCAATGGCGCGTTCGAGGTCGGCCTCGGGGATGGCGCGGTTGGCGCCCTGGTTGACCCAAGAGTTGGCCGTCTCGCCATGGCCGCCCTTGGTAAAGTGGTCGACGAGCTCGCTCAGTCCACTGGCGATCAGGCCACCGACGCCAGCCGTGCCGAGGCCGCCGAGCAGGCTGCCGAGATTGCCGATACCGCCCGTGGAGCCGGTGTTGGAAGCGGTGTTCGGGATCGGCGGGACGGTGCCGTGGTTCTGGCTTAACGAGGGGCTCGACGATGTGTCGTGGCCCTTCAGGAGTTCGGCGAGCTTGTCGCGGTTCTGGTAGCCGGCCACGGCCAGCAGGCCCAGCAGCGCGGTCATCGAGGGGTAGCCCTTGCTCATCGGTATTCCTTGTCGGTTGGGAGGGTCGGACGGGTGTCCACCCGCGGGGGCTCGGCCGCCGTTCCGGCAACCGTGATCCGACCTGGCACCAGGTCAGGTAGGTGTGGGGAAAGGGCTGTTAGAACTCGATCGGCTTGATGCCGGCCTTCTCCATCCGCTGTTCGGTCTCGCCCGCCAGCGCCTGCAGGCCCTGCCGCTCGGGCATCTGGAGCACCGGGTCGAGGGCGCGCATCGAGGCATAAAGGCCGGCGGCGGCTGCACCGCCGAGCAGGGGCGCGACGACGAACAGCCATACTTGCTGGATCGCCGCCCACCCTGCGAACAGGGCCGGGCCGATGCTGCGTGCCGGGTTGACCGAGGTGTTGGTCACCGGGATCGACACGAGGTGGATCACCACGAGCACGATGCCGATGGCGACGCCCGCAAACCCCACCGGAGCCTTGAGGTTGGTCGAGCCCAGGATGGTCAGGACCAGCAAGGTCGTCAGGACGAACTCGGCGATGAAGGCCGCGGCCAAATTGTAGTGCTCAGGCGAGCGCAGGTCGTAGCCGTTCGAGGCAAATCCGGTGGCGATGGCGTCGAAGCCCGGCCGCCCCTGCGCGATCAGGTACAGGATGTAGGAAGCCGCGATGGCGCCGAGAACCTGAGCCGCGATATAGGCCGGCAGCCGGGCGGCATCGAACTTACGGCTCAAGGTCAGGCCGAGCGTAACGGCCGGATTCAGATGGCAGCCTGAGATCGGTCCGACCGCGTAGATCATCGCCAGCAGCACGAAGCCGAAGGATAGCGACACACCAACATATCCGATGTGATCTGCCGCGAGCACCGCGCTGCCGCAGCCGCAGAAGACCAGGACGAAGGTGCCGAAGAATTCGGCGAGATACGGGCGCATGGACGTTCAGCTTTCGGATCGAGGTCGGGGATGTCTGCGGGGTGTCGGCAACACGAGACACCCACGGATCCTCGAGTCGTCCGGAAGCTATGCCGTCCTGGCACCGGGCCCGCTGCCGTGGCGGGCCCGGGGGTTCGAATGGTTACGGGCAGGCGTGACGGTCGCCATCGTTGCCGAGGTACGTGCCACTTGACGCGTCGTAGGACCGGAAACGACGGGCGCAGTATGCCACTGCCTCCGGGCCCGGGCCGCCCTGCACGACTACCGGCGCGGGCCGCGCCTGCGAGTTGGCGATGGCGCCGCCGATGATGGCAC
>NZ_VRVD01001210.1:0-654 GCF_008040015.1 Methylobacterium sp. WL18
CCGGCGTACCCTTCGCGGTTAAGAACCTGATCGACGTCGCCGGTCTGCCGACCCGCGCCGGCTCGAAGATCAACCGGGATCGCCCACCGGCCGCGCGCGACGGCGCGGTGGTGCGGCGCCTGGAGGCGGCCGGGGCGATCCTGGTCGGCGCGCTCAACATGGGCGAGTACGCCTACGACTTCACCGGCGAGAACGTCCACGACGGCGACGCCCACAATCCCCACGCCCTCGACCACATGACCGGCGGCTCCTCCGGGGGGTCGGGCGCGGCCGTGGCGGCGGGGTTGGTGCCGCTGACGCTGGGCTCCGACACCAACGGCTCGATCCGGGTGCCGGCCGCGTTCTGCGGCTGCTTCGGGATGAAGCCGACCTACGGGCGGATCAGCCGGGCCGGCAGCTTCCCGTTCGTGGGCAGCCTGGACCATCTCGGGCCGATGGCCCGGAGCGTCGCCGACCTCGCCCTGGCCTACGACGCGATGCAGGGACCCGACCCGGACGATCCGGTGGCCACGACCCGGGCGCCCGAGCCTGCGTATCCCGACCTGGAGGACGGCATCGGCGGCCTGCGCATCGCGGTGGCCGGCGGCTACTTCGCCCGCAACGGGCATCCGGAGGCGTTCGCGGCCGTCGCCCGCGTCGCGGACGCCCTTGGGG
>NZ_VRVD01001211.1:0-653 GCF_008040015.1 Methylobacterium sp. WL18
GAAGACCGGCGCCCCCACGGCGCCCCCGGCGAAGACCGAGGCCAGCAGCAGGGACAGGTCGCCCCGCGGCATGCTGTGGGGCGGCGCCAGGAAGATCGCCGCCAGGGCGTTGCTGAGGGCGACCTCGGCCACGTCGGTGAACAGGCCGAGGGTGCACACCGCCAGGATCGCCAGGTGGAGCCGCGTCAGCGGCAGGCCGTCGAGCCGGGCCGTGATCGCGGTCAGGCACCCGCGCGGATCGGATGGCGGGGCGCCCCGGGGGGCGGCAGGGCGTGCGGATGCGTCGTTCACCACAGGGGTTTCCGCGTTCGACCGACAGGCGATCGAGCCGGTGGGCGGCCCTGATAGCGGCGCTTGTTCCGGATTCAAAATCCGATCCCGGCCGCGCCCGCGGCAGTCCCAACACGGAGACGTGATGGACTGCTTTAACGCTTCTATAGCAATGAATACGTGACTGATCGCCGTATAGAAGCTTGAGCCGTGACGATGAGAACCGCCGCTGTTCTTGGTGCCGACGCCGACGCACCGGATGGGCGAGCGATCCAGATCCTGAAGCTGTCGATGGCGGCGAGCGGGAGGCTCCGGCAGCCGGTGCCCGGCGTCGCGGTCGGCACGGCCGCCTTCCTGGTCGCGCTCCTGCTGCGCCTCGCGCT
>NZ_VRVD01001212.1:0-650 GCF_008040015.1 Methylobacterium sp. WL18
GCAGCAGGCGGCGCACCGGCCGAGACCCTGGCGCAGGCGGCGGACGGCGCCGACGCGCTCCTGCTGATGGTGGTGAACGCCGCCCAGGCCGAGGACGTGCTGTTCTCACACGGCGCCCTCGACGCCCTCGCGCCCGACGGGATCGTCGTGCTGATGGCGACCTGTCCGCCGGGGGCCGTGGAGGCCATCGCGGCGCGCGTCTGCGCCACCGGCCGCCGATTCGTGGACGCCCCGGTCTCGGGGGGCGTCGTCGGGGCCAAGGCCGCCAAGCTCACGATCATGGCCGCGGCCCCGTCCGCGACGCTCGCGGAGATCCGCCCGGTGCTCGATGCGCTCGGCGACCGGATCTTCCATGTCGGCGAGCGGCCGGGCCAGGGCGCCACCGTCAAGGCCGTGAACCAGCTCCTGTGCGGCGTCCACATCGCGGCCGCCGCCGAGGCGATGGCCCTGGCCGGGCGGGTCGGGGTCGATCTCGCGGTGGTGCTGGAGATCCTCTCAGGCTCCTCGGCGTCGAGCTGGATGCTGCGCGACCGCGGGCCCCGCATCCTGGAGGGCGAGCCGGAGGTCACCAGCGCAGTCGACATCTTCGTCAAGGATCTCGGCATCGTGCTGGAGGCCGGCCGCAGCGCCGGCGCGGCCCTGCCGCTCGC
>NZ_VRVD01001213.1:0-649 GCF_008040015.1 Methylobacterium sp. WL18
TCTTCATTGGATATGGGGTCCGGCTCCGCCGGATCGCAGCGAACGTGAGTTCATCCATCGAAGGTCATTGGATACAGGGTTCAGTCAGAACCCATTTTGCGGGACGGACGCCGTCCTCGTTTCTCTTCCTCACCAGATAGCGCGATCGGCGCACCGCGTTCGGCCTCAGGCCGGTGCGGCGCATCTCGATCGCTCTGGGCCTGTAGCTCAGGTGGTTAGAGCGCACCCCTGATAAGGGTGAGGTCGGACGTTCGAGTCGTCCCAGGCCCACCACGACACGGGACGCTCCGTACGCCTGCGCCGACCCCTTGGGGCCATAGCTCAGTTGGGAGAGCGCGTGCTTTGCAAGCATGAGGTCGTCGGTTCGATCCCGTCTGGCTCCACCATTTTTTTGGAACTTGGCGCTGCTGTAGCGGCGACGTTCTGAATGCGGTGTCGAGCTTGGCTATCTGGAACACAGTTTGCCGCGGCAGACGTTCAACGAGGACCGACAGGTTCGGTTGATCGCGTCGTGCGCAAAAAACATCAGTGACATCGTGAAGAGGGAATGTGGCCGTTGGGGGCGCGAAAGCGTCAGCCCTGGCGGTCATGTTCGGCAAGCATACGGTGACGGAATCGGAAACGGTTCTGTCACTGGTCTTTTTGTGAC
>NZ_VRVD01001214.1:0-649 GCF_008040015.1 Methylobacterium sp. WL18
GTTCGGGGTGATCGGGGTCTGCGGCGCGTTCGTCGCCCCCGTGTCGGGCCGCTTCACCGACCGGAGCGGCGCCCGGCCCGTGGTGCTGGGCGGCAGCCTGATGGTCGCCCTGTCGTTCCTGGTGCTCTGGGCCGGGGGCACGTGGTCTCTCGTCGCCGTCGGGCTCGGCGTCCTGTTGATCGACATCGGCATGAACGGCGCGCTCATCGCCAACCAGACCCGGGCCTACGCCCTGGTGCCGGGGGCCCGGGGCCGCATCAACACCGTGCTGTTCACGACCCTGTTCGTGTTCGGGGCGCTCGGCGCCTTCGCGGGCTCGCAGGCGTTCCTGATGGTCGGCTGGCCGGGCGTCTGCGCGGTGGGCCTGGTCTTCTCGGCGCTGGCCGTGCTGGTGGCGGCCCGCGACCGGCATGGGCCGGCGGCGCCTATTTGAGCACCCGCGACAGGCGGCACCACGCCGCCTTCCCGGCCGGCAGGCCGAAGCGCAGGCGCTCGGGCCGCTTGGGGAAGCGCCGCACGGCGATCCCGGCTTCCGCGAGCCGCCGGTACAGGCCCGGTCCGTCGGGGAAATCGGCGGTGCGGAACAGGCTGGTGCCGCCGATGACGGTGCCGCCGCCGCGGGCGATCAGCCGGTCGAGCACCTCGACAT
>NZ_VRVD01001215.1:0-646 GCF_008040015.1 Methylobacterium sp. WL18
ACCCGGTCACCCGCGACCTGCCGGGCTCGGACGCCAACCCGCCCGCCTGGGGCGACTGGCTGCGCATCGTCCAGGCCCGCACCCGGCCCGGCATCCAGCCGATCCTGTCCGGCGCCGAGGGGCTGCCGCTGCTCGCCCTGTCCCGGGAGGACAAGGGCCGCGTCGCGCTGCTCCTGTCCGACCATGCCTGGCTCTGGGCCCGGGGCTACCAGGAGGGCGGCCCCTATCTCGACCTGCTGCGCCGCCTGGCCCACTGGCTGATGAAGGAGCCGGCCCTCGAAGAGGAGGCCCTGCGTGCCCAGACCACCGGCCGCGGCCGCGAGGTGCGGGTCGAGCGGCAGACCATGGCCGAGCAGGTCGAGCCGGTCACCGTCACCGGCCCGACCGGCAAGGTCACGACGCTGACCCTCAAGCCCGGCGAGCCCGGCCTGTTCACCGCCACCTTCGACGCGGAGACCCTTGGGCTGCACACCCTGCGCTCGGGCAACCTCGTGGCCTTCGTCAGCGTCGGCCCCGCCAACCCGCGCGAACTCGCCGACGTGTTCAGCGATACCGAACGCCTGAAGGCGGTGGCCGAAGGCTCCGGCGGCTCGATCCGCCGGGTCGCGGATGCCGGCGGCACCACCCAGGTGCCGCGCCTCGCCAC
>NZ_VRVD01001216.1:0-637 GCF_008040015.1 Methylobacterium sp. WL18
CGCGTGACCCGCGAGCCCGGCGGCTCGCCCCGGGCGGAAGAAATCCGCGCGGCCCTGCTCGGCGGCGTCGCCAAGCCCTACGGCCCCTTCGCGGAGGCGCTGCTGTTCAGCGCCGCCCGGATCGACCACCTCGACCGCCTGATCCGCCCGGCCCTGCGCCGGGGCGAGATCGTGCTATGCGACCGCTTCATCGACTCGACCCGGGCCTACCAGGGCGCGGCCGGAGGACTCGATCCGGCCGTCGTCACCGCCCTGGAACGGGTCGTGGTCGGCCCGACCCGGCCCGACCTGACCCTGATCCTCGACTTAGCCCCCGAAGCTGGGCTCGCCCGCGCGGCCGGGCGCGCCGCCAGCACGGGGCAGGGGGCCGACCGGTTCGAGGCGGAATCGCTCGCCTTCCACACGCGGCTGCGCGAGGCCTTCGTGGCGATCGCCCGGGCCGAGCCGCAGCGCTGCGCGGTGATCGATGCCGGCCGCGACCCCGATGCGGTGGAATCCGCGATCCGCGCCGCGGTGGCATCCCGCCTGCCGGGCCTGCTGCCGATCAAAGAAAGCCGCGGCGATGCCGCCTGAGCCCCGCGCCGTGAAACCGGCAGACCGCGCCGCCGACGACGTCGAGCCCGGCGACCTCCCCGGC
>NZ_VRVD01001217.1:0-636 GCF_008040015.1 Methylobacterium sp. WL18
GCGAGGCGACGTACACGCAGGCGCTGGCCGCCACGACCGCGGCGGAATCGGCGACCTGCGGCACCGCCGGGAAGGCGGCGCCGACCCGGGCCAGGGCCTCCGGCGACGGATCCCACAGGGCGGCGACCCGCACCGGCACATCCGGCGCCCCGTGGAGGGCGGCGATCAGGCGCTCGCCCATGATGCCGGCGCCGATGATCCCGAGGGCGAGCGGCGCGTCGGTCGTGGTCATTCCTGGTCCCTGTGCTGGTGACGGCGCCCGGTCAGATCCGGCCCTGCCGGGCGTCGAGGCTGAACGGGCCGGCCCCGAAGGCCGCGACCTGAAGCAAGCCGCCCGCCACGGCGAGGTTCTTCAGGAAATGGAACATCTGGTTCGGGTCGGCCAGCGCCGTGTGGAAGGTGAGCGAGGTGGCCACCGCGAACCCGGCGAGCCCGAGGGCGACGAGCCGGGTCCGGTAGCCGAGGATCAGCAGCAGGCCGCCCACGACCTCCACCAGCGCCGCCACCGCAAAAGAAACCTCCGGCAGCGGCAGGCCGGCGGCCCGGATGGTGGCGAGCGTCGCCTCCGGGGCGGCGAGCTTGCCGATTCCGCTCACCAGGAACAGGGCGCTCATCAGGATCCGGCCGGTCACCGGC
>NZ_VRVD01001218.1:0-635 GCF_008040015.1 Methylobacterium sp. WL18
TCCCGCACCGGGTCCACTCGTAGACCGCCGCGCCCCGGGGCGCCGGGCCGCGCTCGGCGCGGTGCGGGTAGACCTCGGTGAGCAGATGCGGCCGGGTCGTCGGCAGGAGCCGGGTGTATGCGGTCACCGCCCCGCCCTCCAGGTAGGCCAGGTGGATGCAGCCGGGGCCGTCGAACTGGTCGATCTCGCGGCCGTCGGGCCGGCGGCAGGCCTCCCAGTTCAGCCGCTCCACGAACAGGGCGTGCCGGAACCGGTAGATCTTGTCCATCAGATCGCCGTGCCGGGAAATATTGTCGTCGTCGATCACGATAACCATGGATCACTCCCCCTTTGGGGGCGTGATGCCGGGTGGCGGGTCCGAAAGAGCCTCGTAAATTTACGAGGTCGGCGGCCGCCCCGGGGTCAGGCTATGATGCCCTGCCGCATCGCCTCGGCGACGCACTGGACGCGGTTGACCGCGTCGAGCTTGCGGGCCGCGTTCTTGAGGTGGAACTCCACGGTCCGCTGCGACGTGCTCAGGATCTCGGAGGCCTCCCAGCTGGTCTTGCCGGCCGCGGTCCAGCGCAGGCACTCGACCTCCCGCGCGGTGAGCCGGGGCGCCTTGCGCGCCGGGCTGCTGCGGCCGGACGTGTTCG
>NZ_VRVD01001219.1:0-633 GCF_008040015.1 Methylobacterium sp. WL18
GTGCTGACCAACCTCGCGCCCTCGGTGGCGAGCGCCTTCCTGGCCCGACTCTTTGCCGGCTACGGGGCCGACGCGGTGGCGGCCGCCGCGGTGATCGACCGCCTGACACCGGTGGCCTTCGGGGGCCTGTTCGCCCTGTCGGGGGCGATCGGGCCGATCCTGGCGCAGAACTGGGGCGCGGGCCGGTTCGACCGGATGCGCGGGGTGCTGCGCGAGGCGGTCCGGGTGACGCTGGCCTACGTGGCCGTGGTCTGGCTGCTGCTGGCGCTCGCCCGCGAGCCCCTGGCGTCCCTGTTCGGGCTGCAGGGCGTGGCGCGCGACCTGTTCGGCTTCTTCTGCCTCGCCGGCGGGGCGATCTGGTTCTTCAACGGGCTGCTGTTCCTCGGCAACGCCGCGTTCAACAACCTCGGCTTCCCGGTCCGCTCGACCCTGCTGAACTGGGGCCGGGCGACGCTGGGCACCGTGCCGCCCGCGATGCTCGGCGCCGCGCTCTACGGCCCGCGCGGGGTGGTCGCCGGGATGGGCCTCGGCTCGCTGGTCTTCGGCATCCTCGGGATCCTGCTCGCCCGCCGCACCGTCGACCGGCTGGAGGCGCGGGGCGGGCGCGTGCCGCAGCCGGAGGCGGCGCAGGGC
>NZ_VRVD01000121.1:0-9845 GCF_008040015.1 Methylobacterium sp. WL18
GCCGCGGCCCCGCCGGTCGCAACGCCCGAGACCGGCCTCGGCCCCGTGACCAAGCTGCCGCTGCCGCGCTATGCCAGCCTGAAGACCGATCGCGTCAACCTGCGCGAGGGTCCCTCCAAGGATCACCGCACCCTGTGGGTGTTCCAGCGGGCCGGCCTGCCGGTGGAGATCGTCGGCGAGTTCGAGACCTGGCGGCGGATCCGCGATTCGGAGGGTACGGAGGGCTGGGTCCTGCACTCGCTGCTCTCGGGGCGCCGGACCGCCATCGTCAATGCCGGGCCCGACAAGGGCGCCGAGAAGGCCGCGATCTCGCTACGCGCGAAAGCGGACGAGGGCGCGGCGGACGAGGCGCGGCTCCAGACCGGCGTGATCGGCAACGTGAAGACTTGCAGCAGCGGCTGGTGCCGACTGATCGTGACCCTGCCGAACCGCCGGGACGTGGACGGCTACATCCGCCAGAACCGCCTCTGGGGCGTGTATCCGAACGAAGTGGTGGAGTAGGTTTTTCGGTTTTTCGGGAGGGGCGCCCGGCAACGCCGTTCGGCTTGATCCGCCGAGCCCCTCTGCGCCGCGCCTCCCACCCACCTCCTCATCTGAGGTGGCGGCGCGCAGCGTCGCCCTCGAAGGAGCCCTCCAGAACCCGCGCACCTCCTTCGAGGCCTCCGCTACGCTCCGTCGCCTCAGGATGAGGGAGAGGGGGTGGAGTGTCGGTGCGTGATACGGTCTGCTGCGGCTCGGTTGAGGACCGGCCGGCGATCGCCTTCGCGAAGCGCGGCTTAGGCCTCGTCCCGCGCCCGCGCTGAGATGCTCATACCCAGCTCATGCAGCCCGTGACGCGCCGCTTCTCCCGTGCGGGCGAGGGTTGGGGTGAGGGGACAGGTCTCTCCGGAAAGTTCGCATCCCTCGCCCTGTCCCTCTCTCGAACGGGAGAGGGGACCCGCGACTCTTCCGGCCAGAACCGAACCGCAACAAAAAAGCCGCCCGAAACCGGGCGGCTCGACGTCAGGGTAAGCGGCTGAAGCCGCCCCGAAAGAACTCAGCTCTGGCGGCGGGAAGCCGGGCGGCTGCGACGCAGGCGGACGATCACCTCGACCCCGGCGATCTCCATGCCCTCGGGGGCCTCGGGGAGGGAATCGACCGTGATGCCGCAATCCGGCATGTCGATCACCTGATTCTCGTCCTCGAGATAGAAGTGGTGGTGCTCGCTTGGGTTCGTGTCGAAATAGGCCTTCGAACCGTCGAGTGCGAGTTGGCGGAGGAGACCGGCCTCGGTGAACTGATGCAGCGTGTTATAGACGGTGGCCAGCGAGACCGGCACCTTGGCGCGCATAGCTTCGTCGTACAGCATTTCGGCGGTCAGGTGCCGGTCGCCGCGGCCGAACAGGAGCCAGCCCAGGGACAGACGCTGACGGGTCGGCCGCAGGCCGGCCCTGCGCAGACGGTCGCGCAGATCGGACAGCGGACAGCCGCGACGCGGCATGCCGTTGGCTTCCAGCTGGGGGGCGGGGACCCGGCCGTTGAGGATCGCCTGTAGGGGCAGCAGTTCGGACATTTCGGGACTGAACGCTCGACGAGGACCCTGAAGGAATGGGATTCGTCATACTATACGGAAGTGGACATGCGGTCGCAACCCGAGCCGGCTCACACACCCACCGAAGGCGTTGACGGCTTTGAAGGTGCTGCGCCCCGTGCTAACCCGCGCGCCGAACGACCGGGCGCCTGTCGCGTATCGTGTGTCCGCCCGCCAAGACAATCCAGAGGAAACAGCGACCTTCATGCCGCAAGACGCCGAGACGCCAGACCAGGCCGCGAGCCGCAAGTCGCACTATTCCTATGAGGATCTACTGGCCTGCGGGCGCGGCGAACTCTTCGGCGCCGGGAATGCGCAGCTGCCGCTGCCGCCGATGCTGATGTTCGACCGGATCACCAGTATCGGCCAGGAGGGCGGCGCCCACGGCAAGGGCCACGTCACCGCCGAACTCGACATCCGCCCCGACCTCTGGTTCTTCCCCTGCCACTTCCAGGGCGACCCGGTCATGCCGGGCTGCCTGGGGCTCGACGCCCTATGGCAGATGCTCGGCTTCCATCTGGGCTGGCTCGGCTCCCCCGGCCGCGGCCGGGCGCTCGGCGTCGGCGAGGTGAAGCTCGCCGGTCAGGTGCTGCCGTCGATGAAGAAGGTCGTCTACAACGTGGACGTCAAGCGGGTCCGCCAGGGCAAGCTGGTGCTGGGCATCGGCGACGGCTGGCTCGAGGCCGACGGTGCGCGGGTCTACCAGGTCCAGGACATGCGGGTCGGCCTGTTCCAGAGCTGATCGAGCCGCGGTCCGGGGGCGTCTTTCGCATCGCGGCGGCAACGCCCGGCGCCCTCGGCAGTTGAGATTATGTCCGCGTCACCTTAGCTGACCGGGACGCGGCCCGGGCGACCGATGCCGCGACGGAGGAATCGTCACGACCATGCGCCGCGTCGTCATCACCGGGATGGGCATCGTCTCATCCATCGGCAACACCACGCAGGAGGTGCTCACCTCCTTGCGCGAGGCACGCTCGGGCATCGCGCGCGACGCGAGCTACGCCGAGCACAATTTCCGCAGCCAGGTTTCCGGCAAGCCCAGCCTCGATCCCGAGGGCGTGGTCGACCGGCGCGCCATGCGATTCCACGGCGGCGGCTCCGCCTGGAACCATGTCGCGATGGATCAGGCGATCCGCGACGCCGGCCTGGAGCAGGCCGAGATCTCGCACGAGCGCACCGGCATCATCATGGGCTCCGGCGGTCCCTCGACCCGGATCATCGTCGATGCCGCCGCGATCACCCGCGACAAGGGCCCGAAGCGGATCGGTCCGTTCGCGGTCCCGAAGGCGATGTCCTCGACCGCCTCGGCGACACTGGCGACCTGGTTCAAGATTCGCGGCGTGAACTATTCGATCTCATCGGCCTGCGCGACGTCCAACCACTGCATCGGCAACGCCGCCGAGATCATCCAGGGTGGCCGGCAGGACATCATCTTCGCCGGCGGCTGCGAGGACCTCGACTGGACGCTGTCGTCCCTGTTCGACGCCATGGGCGCCATGTCGTCGAAGTACAACGACACCCCGGCCCGGGCTTCGCGCGCCTACGACGCCAACCGGGACGGCTTCGTCATCGCCGGGGGCGCGGGGGTGCTGGTTCTCGAGGAACTCGAGCACGCCAAGGCCCGCGGCGCGCGGATCTACGGCGAAGTCGCCGGCTACGGCGCCACCTCGGATGGGCACGACATGGTCGCCCCCTCGGGAGAGGGCGCGGTGCGCTGCATGCGTCAGGCGATGGAAGGCCTGAAGGGTGCCCGGATCGACTACATCAACCCGCACGCGACCTCGACGCCGGTCGGCGACGACAAGGAAATCGAGGCGATCCGGGAGGTGTTCGGCCGCGGGGAGGATTGCCCGCCGATCTCGGCGACCAAGTCGCTGACCGGCCACTCGCTCGGCGCCACCGGCGTGCAGGAGGCGATCTACAGCCTGCTGATGATGGAGAACGGCTTCATCTGCGAGAGCGCCCATATCGACACGATCGATCCGGCCTTCGCCGACATGCCGATCCTGCGCCAGCGCCGGGACGAGGCCAAGCTGGGCCACGTCCTGACCAATTCGTTCGGCTTCGGCGGCACCAACGCCACGCTGGTGCTGAAGCACGTGGACGCTTGACTGTCTCTTTTCGGAACCACCGCGACGGGGGCGGCGTTGACCGTCCGTTGAATGGGGTGGTGACGATGGGTACGTTCCTGATCGGAGCACTGAGCGGCCTGATGATCGCAGGCTTCGCGGCGATCTACGCCAAGCAGGCGCTCATCGAGGAAGCCCGCTCTCATACGGACGGGTATTTCTAGGCCGTCTTTCCACCCCACGATGAACGCCCCGCCCGCCGGCGGGGCTTTTTTTTGCCCGATGCGGAGGTCGGTGCGGTTTGGATCGCGCGGCAAGCCGCGTTAAGGCACCTTCGTCGCGATCCGGACAATCGCATCGCGACCCGTCGCCGGTCCTCGGCGGCGGCGTGCTCGTACGGAATGTGAGTCGGCATGACAGGTTTGATGGCGGGCAAGCGCGGCCTGATCATGGGCGTCGCCAACGATCACTCGATCGCCTGGGGCATCGCCCGGACCCTCCACGCCCACGGCGCCCGCCTGGCCTTCACGTATCAAGGCGAGGCACTGGGCCGGCGCGTCGCGCCGCTGGCGGCGCGGCTCGATTCCGATATCGTCATGCCCTGTGACGTGGAAGACCTTGCCTCGGTGGATTCCACCTTCGCGGCCCTCGACGAGCGCTTCGACGGCGAACTCGATTTCGTCGTCCACGCCATCGGCTTCTCCGACAAGGCGCAGCTCAAGGGCCGCTACGTCGACGTCACCACCCGCGAGAACTTCGCCCGGACCCTGACGATCTCGTGCTTCTCGTTCACCGAGATCGCTCAGCGCGCGGCCAAGCGCATGAAGACCGGCGGCTCTCTGCTGACCCTCACCTACGGTGGCTCGACCCGGGTGATGCCGAACTACAACGTGATGGGCGTGGCCAAGGCCGCGCTGGAGGCCTCGGTACGCTACCTGGCGAGCGATCTCGGCCCGGACGGGATCCGGGTCAACGCGCTCTCGGCCGGCCCGATGCGGACGCTGGCCGGTGCCGGCATCGCCGACGCCCGCCTGATGTTCAACCACCAGGCAGCCCATGCTCCGCTGCGCCGCACCGTCAGCCTCGACGATGTGGGCGGCTCCGCCCTCTACCTGCTGTCGCCGCTCTCGGGCGGCGTCACCGGCGAGGTCCATTTCGTGGATGCCGGCTTCAACATCATTTCGATGCCGCGCCCCGACGTGCTCCAGGCCCAGGACGCGGCCGGCGTCGTCGGCGACGCCTGAACCGAGAGCCGGCTACTCCTCGGGGACCCGCCCAGGCGGCACCGGTCCACGGCCGCGCGAACGCTCGCCCCGGACCGATTGACGTTGTCGCTCGATCCGGACCTCGTCGGGGCTCGGAGGCGCCGACGGGTAATTCGAAGCGAACGGGTTCGGCGGCGCAGACCGCGAAGAACCGCCGAAGAGGGAGTCGAAAAAGCCCTCCTCGGCGTGGACATTCGTCGAAGCAACGAGGAGGCCGAGGGCCAGGATCGGTCGAAGCGTCGTCATCATGGGCCGCCCATAGCTCGACTTTCCGGCGGATCGGAGGCCGGTCGGGAACCCGGCGGCGCGCGATGTGTTCGCGCTCAACGAATCCAAGCGCGTACAGGAGTCGAGATGTCCGAGGTTACCTATCGCATCGTCGAGCACGATGGCGGCTTCGCCTACAAGGTCGGCGACGTGTTCTCCGAGACCTTTCCGAGCCGCGAGGAGGCGCTTCAGGCAGCCCAGGCCGCCGCCGCCGAGCAGCAGGTTCCCGGTTCCACAGAGGGCATCCGCTACCAGGACAAGGCCGGCAGCTGGCACGACGAGACCGCGCAGGGGAGCGACCGCCCCCGCGCCAAGGTCGTCGACTAGGCCGATCCGGCGGATCGACGGGCAGTACCATGGCGCGCGCGAGGGCCATGACGCGGGGGGCGGGGCATAAGGCCCCGCCGAAGCCGGAGGCGTCTCCGAAGGGGGCGAGACCCAAAGGCGCGCGCCGCACCACCCCGTCGCCCGAGACGCTGGCTGCCCTCGGGCCGGATCGTCTCATCGGTCTCATCCTGGGCGAGACCGCGCGCAACCCCACCTTCAAGAAGCTGGTCACCGCGGCGCTCGCCGCCCTGCAGGGGCCGGATGCCGTCGCCGCGATGATCGACCGGCGTCTGACCGCACTGGAATCTGCGCAGGGCTACATCGACTGGCAGAAGCGCAGGGCCTTCGCGGCCGATCTCAACACCACCGTGACCGTCATCGTCGACGAGCTGCGCCCCCTCGATGCCGGCGCCGCCCTGGAACGGCTCCGACGGTTCCTGGACGGCGCCGACGCCGTGCTGAACCGGGTCGACGACAGCACCGGTGCCGTGCAGGGCGTCTACGAGCGAGCCAGCGACGCCTTCGTGGAGACAGCAGCCAACCTGCCGCCAGCCGCGGCCGCGCAACTCGCTACCAGCCTCGTCGGCCCATTCACGACCGACCCGTTCGGTCCCCTGGGTACTCTGCTCCGCGAGATGACCCCGACCCTCGACGAGGACGCCCTTTCGGAAATCGATGCTGCCCTCGCGGAGGCAGCTTCCGGGATGGCGAAGGGCGGCGAAGCGCGGAACGAGGCTGCATACCGCCGAATCGCCGCCCGCGGCCAGATCCTGCGCCTGCGCCAGGTGATCGCCGACCGGCGCAACGACACCGATGCCTTCATTGCCATCGAGACGGAGATCGCTTCGGGTGGTGAGGACCGCGTGTCGATCGCGCGGCGGCTGCTCTCTGCCGGCCGCCTCGAGGAGGCCCTGGACTGGATCCGGCGCAAGCGGGAGAAGGGTCCGCGCATCGTGACGCGGGCCGACCTGATCGCCGGCTACGATCCGCGTGGTCCGGAGCGCGAGCGGCAGGCGCTGGAGATCGACATCCTCGACGCGCTGGGCCGGAGCGATGCGGCGCAAGACCTGCGCTGGGCTCTCTTCGAGCGCGACCTCGATGTCCCGATGCTGCGCGCCTACCTGGCCAAGCTCCCGGATTTCGAGGACGAGGAAGCGCTCCTGAAAGCGTTGGATCACGCGGAAGCCTTCGCCAATCCGCACAGGGCCCTCGCCTTCATGGTAACTTGGCCGGATCTCGCCCGGGCCGCCGCGCTGGTCGAGAGGAACCGAAAGGTCTGGCAGGGCGAGCACTACTCCGTGCTGGCCCCGGCCGCGGACGCGTTGGTCCAGGATCATCCGCTGGCGGCCACGATTCTGTATCGGCGGCTGCTCGACGGCATCCTCGAGGCCGGCCGGAGCGCCGCGTACACGCACGGTGCCCGCTACCTATTGGAACTCGACGGCCTCGCCGAGCGCCTCGATGCGGGTTCAATCAGCCCGGCACCGGCCGCCTACCGGGACGCGCTGCGACGTGATCACGGCCGCAAGCACGCCTTCTGGGGTTTGCTCAGGGATTGAGCGGCTCCGGTTGACCAACGCGAGCGTCGCGATAGCCCGACAACGCAGGATCTTCAGTCGTTTCGCCATCATGCCGAGAACGGGATGGCAGCCCGCTATGGCGCGTCCGACACTTCGATGGCATCGACCCGGTCGGGATAGAACGCCACGTGGCCCGCGATCTCCGCCACCGCCGGAAACGGCGCGTCATAGCTCCACACCGCCTCGGGTCGCCGCGTGCCGTCGACCACGAGGTCGAAGTAGCGGGCATCGCCCTTGTAGGGGCAGTGGCTGGTGCGTGAAGTGGGCACGAAATGGTCCGCCCGGATGTCGGCCCGGGGGATGTAAAACACCGCTTCGTAGCTGGATTCCTTCAGGCGCAGGGCCTGACGCGTGTCGGCGACGGGTACGCCCGCCACGAGAACGCGCACCCGGCGCGCCTCCGCCGTGATCGTGATCGGATGGTCGGCGCTCGGGCTTTTCATGGCGTTCTTCCGGGTTCAGGCTTCAGTTCGACGGTACCGAGGGCGTCGGCCAGGCGTGATTTGGCGGTGCCGGGCCGAAGCGGCTTCTGCTGGCTCTCGTGCGGCACCCAGCCCGACAGCCACAGCACCTCGAAGGTCGCCCGCACGCGCCCGTCCGGGTCGGAGAAGCGCTCGGCGTAGGCCTCCGCGGTGCGCACCAGGGTCGTCCGGCGCAGGGGCGTGCGCCGGCGCTCGGTGAGCACGTTGGTCATGCCCATCGCCCGCAAATCCCGCATCAACCCGAACGCGTCGGCATAGCGCACCGTCAGGGTGTCGGTGTCGGCCACCGGCAGGGCGAAACCCGCCCGCTGCAGGAGGGCCCCGGCCTCGCGAACCGCCGCGAACGGCGCCACCCGCGGGCTGATCCCGCCCTCGATCTCGCTCTCGGCCTGGGCGAAGCTCTGGCGCAGCTCGGTGAGGGTGGCGCCGCCCAGCAGGCACCCGAGGAACAGGCCGTCGGGCCGCAGCGCCCGGCGCAGCTGGATCAGCGTGCCGGGCAGGTCGTTGACGGCCTGAAGCGCCAGCAGCGAGACCGCGAGGTCGAGGCTTCCGGCCGCCAGGGGCAGCAATTCCGGATCGCCGACGATCATCAGGTTCTTCCCGCCCGGTGCGGGCAGGGCTGCCAAGCGGAGATGCGCGGCCTCAGGGTAGCGCGCGGCAAGTGTCGGCGCGGCACCGCCCCCCGGCGTCGCGAGGTCCAGTACCGTCGCGAAATTGCGCAGCACCGCCCCGAGGCGATCGTCCATGTCCTCGACGACGCGGTCGAGCAGGAAGCCGGCATAGCCGTTCCGCTCGGCTCGAGCGAGGCGCGTGCGGGCGAGGGCGGTGTCGAACAGGGCGGCAGGGGAATCCATGGCGAACCAGATGGCGCTTTCGAACCCATCCTGCCAGCATCCTCGAAGACGCCTGTGAAGCCGGTCGATCGCCGTCACACACAGAGCCGTGAGGCGGGCTAACGTGGTGGAACGACTCGGCGGGGTCGCCGTTCCTGCTGCGACTGGCCGCAAGGCCGAGATTCGTTATGGAGTGCAGGTCATGAAGCGCATCCTCGTCGGAGCCGCAATGGCGCTGGCCACCCTCACCGCCGCGGGCGGCGCCGAGGCGAAGGGCTGCATCAAGGGCGCGATCGTCGGCGGCATCGCCGGCCACTATGCCGGCCATCACGGCCTGATGGGTGCCGCCGCCGGCTGCGCCATCGGTCGCCATCGGGCGAACGCCAAGGCCCGGGAGATGGACCAGCAGGTCGATCAGCGGGGCGCGCGTCCCGTCTCGGCCCGCTAGCACCCGTTTGCGACCCGAATGACGGCTCTCAAAGCCGTCGCATCGGCCCTGCGCGGCTTGCCGCGCGGGGCCGTTTCGCTGATCTACCCGCCGACCTGCGCCGGCTGCGGCGCCGCCACGGCCGATCCCGGAGCCCTGTGTCCGGCCTGCTGGACCGGCCTGCGGCTGATCGAGGAGCCTCTCTGTCCGCGCTTCGGCACGCCGTTCGCGGTGGATCTCGGCGTTGGGCCTCTGCTTTCCCCCCGCGCCATCGCGGAACCGCCGGTCTTCGGACGTGCGCGCGCCGTCGCGCTCTACGACGATGTCGCCCGCCGCCTCGTCCACCGGCTGAAATACGAGGATCGCCTCGACCTGTCCGGCGTGATGGGCCGGATGATGTCTGCGAGCGGCCGGGCCCTGATCGCCGAGGCGGATTGCGTCGTCCCGGTGCCGCTGCACCGTTGGCGGCTCTGGCGTCGCCGCTTCAATCAGGCCGCCCTTCTGGGCCGGGTGATCGCCCGGGGCGCTGGCCTTCCGTTCGAGCCGTCCGCACTCGTCCGCGTGCGGGCGACCCGCTCGCAGGTCGGCCTGAGCCGGCCGGCCCGGGCCGAGAACCTCAGCGGTGCCTTCCGGGTGGACGCCGCCCAGGCGCACCGGATCCGCGGCCGGAAGATCCTGTTGATCGACGACGTCATGACGACCGGGGCGACCGGCAATGCCGCGTCCCGGGCGCTGCTGCGCGGCGGGGCGGCATCCGTGGACGTGCTGACCTTCGCGCTGGTCGGCGACACGGCCGGCTGAGGCCGTTCAGGCGGTGGCTCGCTCGCGGTGCGGGAAGCTCACCGCTAGGGTGAAGTCGAACGCCTCCGCGATGGTCTCGTGCCAGAGCGAGAACGGCGTCGGCCGGGCGAGATGAAGCGCGCCCTCGGTCTCGGTCCCGGCGCGCTGCAGCGCTGCGCCCTGCTTGGCCGCCAACCGCAGCATCGGCCCGTTCCCGGACAGGCAGCGGACGTGCAGGTCGGCCA
>NZ_VRVD01001220.1:0-631 GCF_008040015.1 Methylobacterium sp. WL18
GCCGTCCTCCCCCGCGGATGCCCGCCTCGACCGGGTGCCGAACCCGCATGCCGACACCGATTACGTAGCCCGGTTCACCGCGCCCGAGTTCACCTCGATCTGCCCGGTCACCGGCCAGCCGGATTTCGCCATCCTGGTGATCGACTACGTGCCTGGCGACTGGCTCGTGGAATCGAAGTCGCTCAAGCTTTATCTCGGCGCGTTCCGCAATCATGGGGCGTTCCACGAGGATTGCACCGTGGCGATCGGCAAGCGCCTGCGCGATCTGCTGGAGCCGCGCTACCTGCGGATCGGCGGGTACTGGTATCCGCGCGGCGGCATCCCGATCGACGTGTTCTGGCAGACCGGCGAGCCGCCGAAGACGATCTGGCTGCCCGAGACCGGGGTCGCCCCCTATCGCGGCCGCTGATCCGGCATGAAAAAGGCGACCGGCTCGCGCCGGTCGCCCTTCAGATCCGTTGGGATCGTCGCCCTTAATAGGGGGCGCCGTAATAGCCGCCGTAGGCCGGGGCGCCGTAGCCGTAAGCCGGAGCGCCGTAGGCCGGCCCGTAGCCGCCGCGGTTGTAGTAGTTGTTGGCTGCGCCGGCAGCGACGGCGCCGGCGGCCAGGCCGGCAATGCCGAGGCCGATGG
>NZ_VRVD01001221.1:0-629 GCF_008040015.1 Methylobacterium sp. WL18
GGTCACCGAGACCCGGTTCGGTTCGGCCGAACGCCTGCGCCCGACCGTCCCGCCGAGGCCGGAGCGGCGCCTCTGCATGATCGATTTCGAGGGTCCGTCGCTCCCGAAGGGTCCGGACGAGGCCGTCGCCGCGGAGGTCTCGGCCAGCGCCGGCACGCTGCACGAGCCGGTGGCCAACTTCGTGCCGCAGACCGGCGGCTGGCGCATCTACGTGGAGTGGCAACCGCCCCAGCCGATGCCGGCGGGGGACATCGTGCTGCGGGCGCGGCTGGTGCGTGGGGCGAATCCCATCAGCGAGACCTGGGACGCGGCCGTCTGATCTGCGGCGTTCGCACATCTTTCCATGCAGGTCGCGACGAACCCCCTCTCCCGTGCGGGAGAGGGTTGGGGTGAGGGATGCGACCTCTCCGGAAGAACCTGATCCCTCACCCTGTCCCTCTCCCGCCCGGGAGAGGGGACCCGCGCCCGTCCGGCAAACGGATTGTGGCTGCGGGGGGAGCGGCCCTATCTCAACCGACCGGTAGCCCGACCCGACCTCACGCGCTGCGCCGCTCGCGCTCCAGGCGTTTGGCGAGGCGGGTGGCGCCGTAGACCTCGCTCAGGCGGCGGCGGGCGGCGGAGATCGGCGG
>NZ_VRVD01001222.1:0-628 GCF_008040015.1 Methylobacterium sp. WL18
GCCTTGCGCCTCGCGGGCGGTCGCGGCCAGGCGGGTCTGCTGGCCGTCGGCGGCCTGGAACTCGTGGCCGCCGCCTTCGTGCTGGTGCTGGGCGTGGCGATGCTCTCCGGCCTCGCCCTGAACCTCGGCGGCTGAAGTCCGGATTCAAAAGGTCGAGACCTTTCGCGGGTCCAGGGCGGAGCCTTGGAATCCCGGGGCGCCGGACGCGAAATCGCGTCTCGCCAACGGGACTTGAGCATGTCACGCTGCCGTCTCGAGGCGGAGGAGCGCGGATGCACGCCGACTTCCAGACGATCCTGAACTGGCGCCTGCTGGCCGGATCGCACCCCTTCCCGGGTCCCGATGGCGGGACCTGCATCAACGAGGCGGCGATCGTGGCCGCCGGGCTGCCTTACAAGGCGATCCGCTCCAGCGCCGATTGCCCACCCTGCTTCTCGAGGCCGATCGCGGCCTACGCGCTGGGCCTCAACGACGCGATGCCGGACGACGCGCGCCCGCAATTGATCGCCTTCGTGCTGCGGCTCTCCGGCAGCGCCGACCGGCCGGACGTCGAGGCCGCCCGGACCCGGCGCCTCGCCCTGGACAGCATCCGGCAAATCCTGGCGCCGCTCTGCGCTCGGGCCGGCAT
>NZ_VRVD01001223.1:0-627 GCF_008040015.1 Methylobacterium sp. WL18
CCCCTGACCAGGACCGCCCCGCCGTGAGCCGGCCGAGGCGGCCGGCGATCATGTGGGGCACGATGTGCAGCCGCCTGTCGCCCCGGAGCCCGAACACGCGCCCGGACGCGTCGAGGGCGACCGCCGCCGCGGGGTCGAGATGGAGGAATCCGTCGAGGGACAGCACCCCGCCGGCCGCGAACCGGTCGATGACCGCCAGGCCCGACAGGTCGTCCAGGATCGCGAACGCCCGGACATGCCGGTAATCCGGCCCGTGCACGGTGGTGTCGATCACGTGCACGCAGGCGCCGCCGACCGGGACGGGCGCGCGCGCCACGCCCGCCCCCGCGGTGGGCTCCCGGTTATCCGGGACGACCACGTTGTGCGCCCGGGCCGCCGCGACCGGCTGGCCGGGCGATTCGGTGTGCGACCCGCCGACCTCGGTGATCCACCTCAACCCGCCGGTGGCGAAGGTGAAGGACGTGCAGTCCCGATGATCCTGCGGGTGGATCTGCGCGGAGAAATCCGCCGTGAAGGCGGCCCAGTCCGGCCCATCCTCCGGGCGGCGATAGACGATGGTCCCGGCCCGGGCGGGCGCGACGGAGAGGGGACCGCCCCGGCGCTCCGCCAGGTGTGCCGCCTTCACGG
>NZ_VRVD01001224.1:0-622 GCF_008040015.1 Methylobacterium sp. WL18
GCGCCGACGTCCCGGACGCGCCGGCCCGGGCGTTCCGCGACGCCGCCGGGGCTGTGGCGGTGTTCGGGATGCATTACCGCAACCGCGCCCTGCGCGGGCCGGACCTCGACCACCTCAAGCTCGACTGCGCCGTCGTGCTCGATTCGGGCGAGAAGGCCGACCCGGCGGCCTATGACGACCGGTCCTGGATCACCGCCACCTGGACCGAGGACGGCAGCCGCGTCGCCGCACTGCTGCACCACGAGTACCAGGCCAACGAGCATCCCGGCCGCTGCCCGGCGGGGTCCTACATGGCGTGCTGGTACAACACGATCACGGCGGCCGCCTCGACGGATGGCGGGCGCAGCGTCCTGCGGCGGAGCCCGCCCGTCGTGGTGGCCAGCGCGCCGTTCCGGCAGGAGGTCGACCAGGGCCGGCACCGGGGCTTCTTCAACCCGTCGAACATCGTGGCGGACGGGCGCTGGCGCTACTTTCTGGCCTCGACCACGGGCTGGGATCGCCCCGGCAGCGACCAGGCGGCCGGCGTCTGCCTGTTCCGCAGCGACGATCCGGCGGATCCGACCCGCTGGCGCGCCTGGACCGGCGCCGGCTTCACCGCCGCCTTCCCGGATCCGTACCGCGC
>NZ_VRVD01001225.1:0-614 GCF_008040015.1 Methylobacterium sp. WL18
GTGCGGACGCCGGCGCGGGTCTCGGTCCGGAAGCCGGCGTTGACCGTGCCGCCGCCGCTCAGGCGATGGTATTCGTCGGAGCCGTAGCGCACCCGCTGGCCGCGGATCGTCACGAACCGTTCCTCGCGCACCGCCACCAGGCGGCGATACTCGGGTGAGCCGTACACGACGCGTTGGCCCCGGATGGTCACGAAGCGTTCCCGCGGCCGGCTCTCGCGGACGCCGACGAGGCGGCGGTACTCGGGCGACCCATAGAGGACGCGCTGCCCGCGGATCACCACGTACCGGACCCGAGGGCTGCGGTTCCCGGTGACGATCAAGCGGCGGTACTCAGGCGAGCCGTAGACCACCCGACGACCGCCGATCACCACGAACCGGCCTTCGCGGCGGACACCACCTTCGACGCGATCCGACCGGACATCCCTCCGGCGCCCCGTGCGGCTCTCGCCGCGCTCATTCCGGATCTCGGCCCGCTCGCCTCGCGCGCCATCCCGGTCGCCGCGCGCATCACGCTCGACGCGAGCGCCGCCACGCGCATCCGCTTCCGAGCCGGCTCGGCCGCGATCCTGGGCTACCTTGTCACCGGAGTCCCGATTGCCGTCCCGGCCCTGCCC
>NZ_VRVD01001226.1:0-612 GCF_008040015.1 Methylobacterium sp. WL18
CCTCCGGATCGTAGGCGCGGATATACGGGTCGAGAGCCGGATCGCGGTAATTGCCGTTGTTGACCCCGGCGGAGCGGTCGTTGCCGCTCAAGGCCGCGTAGGGCGAGAGACCGCTGCCGCTGTCGCCGCCACCGCCGCCACCGCCGCCCCAGGCGAAGGCCGCGCTCGGGAGGCCGATGAGCAGAGCCGCCGCCAGCGGCATCGTCAGCGTCTTGCGCGTCATGTCGTGTCTCCGCATCACATATACTGCCGAACCGTTCAGCCGATCCGCGAGTTCCCGAACGGCCCCGGGGATCACCGCGCGGCATGGTATCACGGCTGCGTAACGGTGGGTTATCGCGATGCGGTCGAGGCAGGCTCCCCCGTTCATCAACAGACTCCGCCGCGGATTAACCGCCTGGCGCGGTGAACCGGCCGCCAGACTTGTTTGATCGTGCTACAGAGCGATAGCATTCGTGCGTGCGACATCCGTATCGGCGGCTGTCTTCGCGCTCGTTCAGGATCTGGATTCGCGGTGAGCGTCGCTACGGGATTCGACACGCCGCGCGGGTGCGTCTGATGGAGCGGGCGATCGGAGGCGCCGACGGGCCGGCCGCCGGGGTCGGCCGCGGA
>NZ_VRVD01001227.1:0-611 GCF_008040015.1 Methylobacterium sp. WL18
GCCCACCCGAAAGGCCGAGGCTCCGCCCGTCCCGGACGCCGCCCCCGAGGCGCCCCCGACTCGCAAGGCCGGTTCCGGCCTGGTCTTCCCGTTCCAGGCCTTGCCGCCCGCCGCCCTGTTCGAGCGCGGCGGCGTCGCCACGCTGGTGTTCGAGACCGCCGAGCCCGTCACCGTCCCGGCGGGCAACCAGGGCCTCGCACCCGTGGGCGCGCCGACCCGGACCGGACCGGTCACGGTCCTGCGCTTCAGGGTGCCGCCGGGTCGGCTGGTCGATCTGGCCGCCGTCACGACAGGAACCGGATCCGCCTGGGAGCTGTCGGCCGGCGACACGCTGAGCCCGAGCGACACGCTCGATCCGGTCCGGAAGCCGGATCCGTCGGGTCGGATCACCGTATCCCTGGCGCTGCCCAGGCCCGGATCGGCCACGTGGCTCGACCTCGACGGCGAGCGCATCGCGGTGGTCGCCTCGGCGGCGCAGCGCGCGATCGGCAATCCGAAGAGCCGCCGCTTCGTGGATTTCGAGATCCTGCCGAGCCGGCACGGCGTCGCGGTGCTGGCGAGCGCCGACGACCTCGCGGTGCGGCCCCAGCTCGACGCGGTCACGATCGGCC
>NZ_VRVD01001228.1:0-610 GCF_008040015.1 Methylobacterium sp. WL18
ACCCGGAGGCGTTCTGGCGCGCGGCGGCCGGGGCGCTCGACTGGTCGCGCGCGCCCGAGCAGATCTTCGCGCCGGATACCGGGCCCTACGGCCGCTGGTTCCCGGACGGGACGCTCAACGCCTGCCACAACGCGGTGGACCGCCACGCCGACGGGGCGCGAGCCGAGCAGGCGGCGATCCTGTACGATTCCCCTGTCACCGGGACCAAGCGCAGCATCAGCTACCGGGAGTTGCGCGATGCGGTGGCGGCGCTCGCCGCCGTGCTGGCCGATCTCGGCGTCGGCAAGGGCGACCGGGTGATCCTGTACATGCCGATGGTGCCCGAGGCCCTGTTCGGCATGCTGGCCTGCGCCCGGCTGGGCGCCGTCCACTCGGTGGTGTTCGGCGGCTTCGCGGCGAACGAATTGGCGGTGCGGATCGAGGATGCGGCCCCGAAGGTGGTGCTGGCGGCCTCCTGCGGCCTGGAGCCGAACCGGGTGGTCGCCTACAAGCCGCTGTTGGACCTCGCGATCGCCACCTCCCGGCACAAGCCCGAGGCCTGCCTGATCCTGCAGCGACCCCAATGCGCCGCGACGCTCGTCGCGGGCCGCGACCACGATTGGGCCGAGGC
>NZ_VRVD01001229.1:0-610 GCF_008040015.1 Methylobacterium sp. WL18
GCGCAGGACAACGCGACGCTCTCGGCCCGGAAGCTCGCCGGCGTCACGCTCTACGAGCCCGCCGAGATGGTGGTGTCGGCGCGCGCGGGCACGCCGCTCGCGGAGGTCGAGGCCCTGCTGGCCTCCCGGGGCCAGATGCTGCCGTTCGAGCCGATGGACTTTCGCAAGCTCTACGGCACCGGCGGTGAGCCGACCCTGGGCGCGGTCGCCGCGACCAACAATGCCGGCCCCCGCCGGATCAACGCCGGGGCGGCCCGCGATAGCCTGATCGGCGTGCGCTTCGTCAACGGGCGCGGCGAGGCGATCAAGTCGGGCGGCCGGGTGATGAAGAACGTCACCGGGCTCGACCTCGTGAAGCTGATGGCCGGCGCCCACGGCACGCTCGGGCTGCTCACCGAGGTCACCTTCAAGGTGCTGCCGGCCTGCGAGCGCGTCGCCACCCTGGTCTCCTTGCGCCTCGACCGCCTCGGGGCCGCGCTCGACGCCGGCTTCGGCTTCGAGACCGTGGCGCTCACCGTCACGGTGACCGGGCCCATGACGGCCCGCCAGACCGATCTCGGGGCGCCGCCGCAGGGGGACGGGATCGGCGTCCTGGCCGACGCCCTGGCGC
>NZ_VRVD01000122.1:0-9811 GCF_008040015.1 Methylobacterium sp. WL18
GCGCGAACACCCGCGCCGCGCCGGCCAGGAACCGTCCGAACGCGGCCCGGCGCTCCTCCGGGTCCGGCTCCTCGTAGCCGTCGGCGTCCGAGGCCAGGCAGTCCCGACACACGGGCACCGGCGCCAGCCCGCAATAGCGCCCGTCCGGCATCACCAGGTGGTTGCGGTGGCAGACCGGCGAGAAGTCGTGCACCGTCCAGGCATAGGGCCGCCCCGAGCCGGCGACCAGATCCATCAGCGCGCGGGCCGCGTTCCAGCGCAGGCCCGCCAGGGAGTGCACGTGGATCAAGAGCGGCGCCAGCCGCTCCACGAAGGCGGCGACCGCCTCGGCGTCGCGGGGCAGGTACAGGCTGTCCAGGCTCGGCAGGTACACGAACTCCCGGCTGCGGTACGAGACGTTGACCTGGATGTTGCGGGCCCGGTCGACCGAGAGCAGCACCACGGCCACGCCCTCGGCTTTGAGCCGGGCGATCATGTCGTCGATGTGCCGCTGGATGCCGCCACCCCAGCTGTGGGTCACGAACAACACCGCCCGGCCGCTGAAGTGCCGGGCGAGCCGGTACAGGTCGAGCCGCGCCCGGCCGCGCCGGCCCGGATCGGCCTGGACGAACTGGCCGACCAGCGCCGGATAGTCCGGATGCTTGGCGAGCAAGGCCGCCTGGCCCTGGTCGTACTCGCCGCCCGGGTCGAGCCCGAACGAGATCTGCCCGGCATGGTAGACGTACACGTCCTCGGCGAGCAGGTTGGAGAACCCCGCCTTGCGGGCGCGCATGCACCAGTCGTTCTCCTCGCCGTAGCCCTTGCCGAAGGCGATTTCGTCCAGGGTGCCGACGGCATCGAGCGCGGCGGCGGTCATGTATAGGCAGAAGCCGACCCCGGTGGGGACTTCCACCGAGCGGCCGCGGTTGATCCTGGCCGCCGCCCGGTCGAGCTCGGGCCGGGGGATCTCCAGCGCCATGGCGTTGTTGGCGTTGAACTTCGGGTAGCTGCAGATCGTGGCGTTGCTGGACAGGGGCGTGACGCTGCCGACCGGCGGGCGGCCCTCCGTCTCGGCGGCCTCGGCGTGGGCCACCAGCCGGTCGAGCCAGTCGCCGAACACCTGGGCGTCGGAGTTGAGCAGGACTACGGCGCGGCCCTGGCGCAGGGACAGCCCGCGGTTGACCGAGCGGACGAAGCCGAGGTTGTCTTGGTTTTCGACGAGGTGGAACAGGCCGCGGCCGGCCAGCTCGGCGAGCTCCGCGGTCAGCTGCGGGTCGGGCGATCGGTCGTTGACCGCGAGCAGGGTGAACGGGGTTTTTTGCGGAGCCGACAGGCAGGCGTGGATGGCGCGCAGGGTCTCGCCGCGGCCCTTGTAGACCGGCATGATCACGACGACCCGGGCCTGGGCGAGGGTGAGGGCGCGGGGCAGGCCGTCCCAGTCCCGCGGCTCGGGGGCCTCCATGGCCGGCCAGCTGCCGAGATCCTCCGGGCAGCCCATCAGCCCGGCGGCCCGGCCGGTGCGGACGTAGTGCAGGGCCGGCGACTCGCCCGGCGCGAACAGGTGGCCGTAGGCGCGACGATAGAAGCGGGTCGAGAAGGTCTTACTCGGGTCCCGATCCTCCTCCTGGCCGTGGGACAGAAAGTGGATGGCGGGGCCGCTCTCGAACCCGCGGGTGTCGGGATAACGCTTCAGATACCAGGGGGCGTCGAAATAGGGCTCGATCAATCGGGCCTGGTCCAGTAGTTCCGCGTCCTCCACCATTGGCGGGTTGCCGTAACGCGGGTCGAACGTGCCGACGGTGAGGTCGCCGCCACGGAGCAGCGCGGTGGCGAGATAGTGGACGAAGGGGGCGATCCCCACCGTTTCAACGTAGGGATGATGGGCACGATAGGCCCAACCATTGAAGTCTGGGCGCGGGTTGCAGCCCTGGCGCCAGCCGGTGTCACAGTAGTCGCGAACAGCATCCGCGTCCTCCGCTATGCCGTAGCGCTGCCGGTAGAAGGCTTGATCGAAATGGGGCGCTACCAGCTCGGCCTGTAGGTTCAGATACGGCTCTCGATCTACGGGCGAGCGCCCGATTTCACCGAGCCAAGCGGTATCCTCCATGGGCGAACGCGCCGGGTGCAGGCCACAGACTCGCAGCAGCGTGTAGAGTGTCGCATGGCGCGCGTCGGGATCGCGCCCCTCCCGCCATCCTGCCTTTGAGAAGTGCACGTAAGGCGCAATTCCCTGCGCGTCCGGGTAGGTCGCCCGGTACCAGGCTTCGTCCACAGGCGGGAGATCGGGCTGACCTTCCCGCAAAAACGGCGTGCCGCCGGTGAGCAGAGTCTCCGCTACGTATCGGAAGAACGGGTCGCCGACGACCGCCCGGCTGCTGGCGCGCGCCTGCACGAAGCCGGCTGAGTCGAAGTCCTGGCGTGGGCTGCGCAGTGATCGCCAGCCCCCGGCCACGTAGGCCTGCAGAAGCTCCGATTCGGAGGCATTAGCGAGATCACGGACTTCCTGCTCGTCCAGCATCTGCCGGTAATATGTGGCGTCGAAGTAAGGCGCGAGGGTCTTGGCCTGGAGGGCGATCAAATCTTCCGGGTCGGGTCGAGCGGAGCCGCCGTGCAGGACGTAGTGCACCAGCGGATTCTGGGTCGCGTAGGAGATGTTTCGGGTCAAACAGTAGGCCAGGGTGTCGAAATGCGGCGACGGCTCGCGGCCCTCGCGCCAGCCAGAGGCCATGTAGTGAGCCACCGGGTCGACGCCGGCCGCCTGCAAGTCGGGGTTGTGGGCGAGGTAGAAGGCCCCGTCCACGAGGCGGCGGGCCAGGCGTTCAGTTTGGCGAGTGTCAAGCTTCGGGAGCTGTACACCGCCCTCACCTGCTCCTTGCCTCACCCGTCCGCGCCGGCTGGTGAGAAAGTGTAGGAACGGGTTGATGCCCGCTCGAGCCAGATAGGGGCGTTCGGTGAGGTAATAGGCGGAGGAGAAGTCCGGGCGCGGATCGCGGCCCTCGCGCCAGCCGTGGACGAGGTAGTCGCGCACCGGATCAGCCGTAATGCCGTACCAACTCGCGTAGAAGCTCGCGTCGAAGTGCGGTTCTAGAACCGCGATCTGCTGCGCCGCGGAGGTGAGATCTGTCGCCACCGGATGGCCACCGCTCGCCGCGAGGCGAATGACCGGGTTGCTGCTCGCGCGGATGGGGCTGCTACTCGCCCAGCTGTGGTACAGGCCGTAGAGTTTTTTCAAAGTGCCGCTCTCACGTCGCCGCGGGTCAAGCCCGTTCCTGAAATCTCGACTCTTCCTACCTACCCGACACGTTGGCCCTAATGATGACCAGGTAGCGCGCCCAAGCTGGCGCGCAGATCCGCCGCCGATAAGGCTCGAGTGAGCATGTGATCGGGGCGGATGGAGCTAATGCGAGTCGTTGCGCTGGGCGAAGCGCCATGTCAGCTGCACACCGCACTATCGAACAGTGGGCGGCCCGTAAATATTAGCGCTCGGCCCAATTCGCCGAACCGATAGGATGACCACCTTCTCCGCGGTTGACGCTGGAGGGGTCCTATGACCTATGCCTGCCACGAGTAAATGGATGTGATGGACAGTCCAATGGCTGAGGACAACACCCTGACAAAGGCCCTGGTTGACGTCCGAGCGCGCAGGGCCGCTCTTCAGAGCGACTACGATCGGATCGCATCCGAACTGGCCAAGTTGCGCGCGGCTGAGGCTGCACTAACATCGATCGTAGAGGGCGTTCCGCTGGAGGATACCAGCCGCTCTCATGCGTTCGAAAGCTCACGAGCCGCGACCAGTGATCGTGGCTCCCCCGGTCAGGGCGGCCGGCGTGGTGCTCGCGGTCCTCGAGCGAATTCGGCCAAGGGGCGCTTGAAGGCCCTCCTCACCGACGCAGGTCCACAGGGCTTATCGCATGCCGAGATTGCCGAGAGGCTGCCCGACGTGGCTCCGAACACCCTCAACACCTACCTGAGCATGATGGTGACGGGCGGTGAGGCGGTCCGGAACGGTGAGTTCTTTACTGCAGCGGCGGGATCAGAAGAGGCCGATGAGTCCGACACGGCTTCGGATCCGGCCGATGAGCCCTCGACGGCCGAAGATGCACATCACGATACTGCCGCAGCGGAGTGATCCTCCCCCGCCTTCACGGACACCTGTGATACGCTCCTTGCGGGCGGGGAAGGTGTTTGATGGCGAAGACGAGACGGGAGTTCACGCCCGAGTTCAAACGCGAGGCGGTGGCCCTGCTGGAAAGCAGCGGGCGACCACAGATGCAGATCGCGGCCGAACTTGGGATCCAACCCTCCATGCTGAGGCGGTGGCGCACGGCGCTGATGGGAGGCTCTTCACCACCACCACGGGCAGCAGCATCACCAGGAGCCGCGGCTGCGAGCCCGGTGGCTTCCCCCTCCGACCAAGCCGCCGAGATCGCTCGTCTGCGGCGTGAACTCGACCGGACGCGCATGGAGCGCGACGTCCTAAAAAACGTATGGCCCGCCCCGTCTGCAAGGTCGTCGATGAAGATGCCTGTGACCGGTCTGCACAAACGTATCCGGCATGTCGGCATGGTGGCCGCCGCCAAGATGGAGAGCCGCACGTCCCGGGCCTCATAAGCAATTCGGCCTCGGGGGCCGCTTTTTTTGCCAGGCTTCCGGAACGCCGCTCGACCGTCAGGCCATCTTCACTGTCCTCCCGCAGACCTCGTGGACCTGCGCCGAGCGATCGTGCTCCGCCTCAGGTCAACCTCTTTTGATGCCCTATGCGAGGGCCGGCTCCGGCCGCCGCTCGAAGCTCACTCCTTTGCGCAGCGTCGCCCAGGCGATCCGCGCGAGCTTGGCGGCGAGCGCGACGACCACGACGTTGTAGTGCGCCCGCGCCAGCAGACCGCGCAGCCATCGGCCGGTCGCATCCTCGACCTTGGACAGCGAGGCTAGCGCTGCGCGCGCCCCATGGATGAAGAGCCCACGCAGATAGGCGTTGCCCCTCTTGCTGATGCCGAGCAGCTTCGGCTTGCCACCGGTCGTATGCTGTCGGGGCACGAGGCCAAGCCAAGCCGGCAGGTCGCGCGCGGACGCGAAGGCGCTTCCGTCGTCGATGGCCGCGCGCAAGGCCGTGGCCGTCATCGGCCCGACGCCCGGGATCGACACCAGGCGATGTGCCGCCTCGTCGGCGCGGGCATGCGCCGCGAACTCTCGGTCGAGCGCTTCGATACGGCCGTCGAGGCTCGCCCACTCCTCACGGATCTCGGCGACGAGAGCTTGGATACGCGCGCCAATCTGCGCCTGGGGATCCGTCACGAGAATGCCGACCGCCGTCTCGAACTTGCGGCGGCCTTGCGGGAAAACGAGACCGCGCTCCAGCAGGATCGCGCGGAGCTGGTTCATGAGCATGGTGCGCATGCCGACCAGCCGAGACCGGACCCGGTGCAGGCTCTGCATGTCGAGTTGCTCCTGCGCCTTGAGGGGCACGAAGCGCATCGTCGGACGTGTGGCGGCCTCGGCGATCGCTTCGGCATCGCGGTCGTCGTTCTTCTGCGCCTTGACGTAGGGGCGGACATACTCGGGCGACATCAGTCGGATGGTATGTCCCTGCGCGGCCAGCAGCCGCCCGAGGTGATGGGCGCCACAGCAGGCCTCCATCGCGACGACACAAGCGGGCAGCTTGGCCGTGAGGCCGACGATCGTCTCACGCCGTGCGCGACGACGCAGAACCACCGTACCGGCTGGGTCGAAGCCAACCAGGCTACAGCTGTTTTTGCCGAGATCGATACCCAGCACGGCGACCGAACTCTTTGCCATTCCCGATCCCTCCATTTCTCCAAGGCAGCAGCATGCCACCAACGGTTCGGTGAGGGGCGGGCCATCCCATAAGCGATCGGCATCTTTGCGGAGACGCCCAAGTGATGTTCGCTTTCATCGAGCAGCATGCGAGCACCTGGCCGGTGCGTCTCATGTGCCGCGTGCTCGAAGTCTCTCACAATGGCTACTACGACTGGCGATCCCGTCCCGAGAGTGCCCGGTCGGCGTCCAACCGTCGCCGTCTCGACGACGTCCGGCGTATTCATGCCGGGCATCACAGGCGCTACGGCTCGCCTCGGGTGCATGCCACCCTCTGTACGGAGGGACGAACGGCCAGTCGCAGGCGGGTGGAGCGCCTGATGCGCCGTCATGGCATCCGAGCCCTGGCAGGGCGCCGATTCCGGCCCTGCACGACCGACAGCCGCCACGATCTGCCGATCGCCCCCAACCTCCTGAAGCAACAGTTCTCCGCCGCGCTCCCCAACACGGTCTGGCTCGCCGACATCACGTACCTGCCCACCGGCGAGGGCTGGCTCTACCTGGCCGCCGTGCTCGATCGCGCCACCCGCAAGATCGTCGGCTGGTCCCTGCGTGATCACCTGCGGACCGAGTTGACGGCGGCGGCCCTGATGATGGCCACCCAACGGCAGCGACCGGCCGCTGGGCTCATCTGTCATTCCGATCGCGGCAGCCAGTACGTCGCCGAGGCCTACATAGCGCAACTCGTCGGCATGAAGGCGATACCCTCCATAAGCCGGACCGGCTGCTCTTGCGATAACGCCTCGATGGAAAGCTTCTTCCACACCCTCAAGGTCCAACTTGTCCACCAGCGACAATGGGCGACCCGTGACGAGGTCCGACGCGACTTGTTCGCCTACATCGAAGGTTACTAAAATCGGTAGCGCATCAACTCGGCACTCGGCTACATCACGCCCGAGCAAGCCGAACGGAACGCGAGCAAAACCCCCTGCCCGTGAAGTCGGGCAGGATCACATCTACCCTCCTTCAGGGTTCAGGATGCCCGAAAAACTTGCGCTCAGCGCGGACCAGTTTACTGGGTCAGGGTTAGGGAGACGGCAAAGGGTCAAGCCATCTCCACACGACGATTATGCCCTCGCTCGTCCCAAGGAAGCTCGGCTGCGGGGACAAGGATTAGTTCTATAATATCTCTCAAAGGTTGAGATCCTGGTATCTTTCGCTGCTAAATACCACAAGCCGATTGTTCCCAGAGCAAAATTCTTGCAAAATTTCGCTCGAAAGAGAAAAGCCCGACAATAGATATTTCCTGTTCCCTAAAGCGTCGGAAACGTCAGGTCTTGGTAGGCATATGTCGAATTTTTGTGCCCCCTGCTCCTGGATAACAGCTACAAAGTCAGCTGCTGACAATAGGGCCGTATCAACGGCCCAACCACCGCACGAAGCACGATTCGCTACTCCTCCTACGTCGATATGAGCGACAATGGCACCCTCTAGGGACCTCCGGAAGACCACGCCGTCAATAATCAAATTGTCATCTTCGAATACAATTTCGATTTTTGTGGACTGAGGCCCGGAAATTAAGTCGACACTGATATTCGCTCGTGCCCAAGCGGAGTTATTTGCAAATACAAGATCCGTTAATCTTCCCTTGCAATCTTTGATTACTTCAGCGTCGATTTTGAAGCCGCAGGTCAGGTTGGTAAAATCCTCAAAATGTCTGGCAACATCGGCGCGTTCTTGGTCAATTGGCACTACCCAGTGGAAGTGTCCACAATCAAAAATAACCTCGGAAGGCTTGGTCTCTGACGATTTATTTACCGCCCAACCCTTCCACGGAAATCTAACATCTCCGGCGTAATCTATCGATAAATGAGCCGTGACGGCCTCGTCTCCCGGGCGCTTTTCTCTTAAAAGCGCCTTTGAGCTTCTATAAAAAATATTGCTGGGTGAGGAAATATAATCTCCGGTGGCAGAATTTTTATATTCTCTTGCGGCTTCAGACCTCAACATTTTAGCAAAAATTTCGCACATAAGCGCTTTGATAATCTTGGCGTCGGCTCTGCCTGCGCTGTCAATCACATCAAAGAGTTCTTCTATGCTGTCTGAAATATTTAATGGCAGCCGACGCACCGTACTTCTGCCGAGCAAAGATGCCGCGCCGGAAAAGTAACTATGATAGGGCGCAATCACGCGCCTCGATTCTGCTAATATATAAAGATCAACGAAGCCGCGCGTCGTTTCGTTCATATCAATCTTATGGGAGGAAAGCACTGTTACCCCCCGGCGTCTAAAATTGTCCTCTATGTAGGTCAAAAACTCGTCATCTTCTCCGCAGACAATAAGGCTTCTTGGGAGCGGCTGTTCGTTTAGGATTTTCAAGAATGTACTTTTTGCCACAAATCGTTGTAGTATTTCTTCCATTCCATTTTTCTTAAGGAATTCATAGTCAGCCCTCTTCAGCCGTTCAACTATGTCGCCTCTTCGAGCGTGAAGTGCCGTCGCGCCATTTAAATTGAAATTCAGCGTTATATTTTCTACGATTGACAAGAAATTCTCGTGCCAATTTATTTCGCTCCATAATTCTTTCACCCTCTTACCGATGTCGCATCCCATTTCCGAGTCCGGCAAGATCTGGTAGGGGGTGTCATACACAATTCCGCTCTTGCCTTCTAAGTATTTGGCAAGATCGCTCTTTTGCTTTACGACGCCGCTAATCGAGGAGGCCGATAACGTATTGCTAAGATCGAGGTTTTCTGCGCTTATAATATTAGTTGTTCGTTTTCCATCACAAAAAAATTGCAGGCCCTGGAATATATTGCTTAGTTGGTCGGCCGCAAAGAGTCGATCTTCGGGATAGTAGGGAGCCGAAATGGGTGGCCATACGACTTCGAGCTCAGCCTCCAAGAGATCCGCTAAGATCCTCGCCTGGAGTATGGTCTGAATGCGAGTTCCAATGCCATCCATGCGGCAAGCATAAACTTTCACAATTGTATTCCTTGATTTTGGCTGCAGATTTATTGCTTAATTTAGCAGGGATCCACTTTGGACAGAACAGTGCCTCACTCAATGCATGGTAACATGAAACGGAGGGTCTTGCTACGTTTGCGATCTCTGAAGCATGCGTTACAATCCGCAGTCATATCAAGATATGCATTCTGATTGTCCTTGCGAACATGCCTAGGTTGTTCGCCGTCGATCTGACGTGTCTAACGTTTCCACAGTTGAGCCGATCAGTAAAAACCTTGACTGGCAAGCTGGTGCACTGGCTCAGACGAATGGTGCAACTTGGCTGTTGTGGACGGCGGCTGCGGGTTGGATCCAGACGAAAGGTCTGGACTGCTTGTTGTGCTTGGCGATGTAGCTCTTGATCGCCGCCTGCAAGTCGACGATGACGGTGAAAGTCCCGCGCCGCAGCTTCTGACGTGACAGTGCCCAGAAGAAGCCCTCGACGGCGTTGAGCCTGGAGGCGGAGGTCGGGGCGAAGTGGAACACCCAGCGCGGGTGGCGAGACAGCCTGACCTGACCGGTATTTTGGACCGGGCCGATTGAGAGGCTACTGCATGGTGGCGGCCATGGGTAGCCGGAAGGCCAGATCCGGGTAGCTGACGGGCGCGGGCGGCCGATAGCCCAGCGACGAATGCGGTCGGACGTGGTTGTAGGTGTTTTGCCACAGACCGATCACGATCTGCGCCTCCTTTAACGAGTAGAAGATCTCCTGGCGTAGGCACTCGTCACGACGCTTGCCGTTGAAGCTCTCACAATACCCGTTCTCCCACGGGGATCCTGGTGCGATGTACTGGATCTGTGAGCCAGTTTTGGCGACCCATTTGCGCAGCGCCTTCGAGATTATCTCGGGGCCATTGTCGCAGCGGATGTGTTCCGGGATGCCGTGTAGGCACATCGCCTCCGCCAGCGCCTCGATCGCGCCCGCGCTGTTGATGCGTCGCGCCACCTTCAGCGCCAGACAAGCCCGGCTATGCTCGTCGATCAGCGTCAGGATCCGGAGCGAGCGTCCGTCGTGGGTCCGGGCCTGGACGAAGTCAAAACTCCAGACGTG
>NZ_VRVD01001230.1:0-609 GCF_008040015.1 Methylobacterium sp. WL18
TGCCGAAGCCGATCCCGCCCGGCACGCTCGGGCCGAGCGGGATCGGCTTCGGCACGAAGGTCCTGCCGGGCCTGAGCAATTGCCTGCGCGCCCTCGTGCTGGGGGAGACCTCCACCGGCCATCCGGGCCGGGACGACCTGGCGGTGATCGCGTTCGAGATCGACGACCAGTCGGGGGAGGATCTGGCCATGGGCCTCGACCGCCTGCGCGCGCAGCCCGGCATGCGCGACGTCGTGCAGATGCCGGTGCTGGGCAAGAAGGGCCGGATGATGGCCCATATCCAGGCCCTGGTGCAGCCCGATAACCTGGAGGCGGCGATCGCGGCCTGCTTCCGCGAGACCACGACGATCGGGCTGCGCCACCACCGGGTCGTGCGTGCGGTGCTCGACCGGGAGGCTGTCACGGTCGCGCCGGAGGGCCGGCCGGTCCGGGTGAAGGTGGTGGACCGGCCGGGTGGGCGCACCGCCAAGGCCGAGGCCGACGATACCCTGGGCCAGGCAGACCCTCGTGCCGAGCGATTTCCATGCGGTGTTCGAAGCCTATCTCGACGGGCGCTGGTGGCTGTTCGACGCGACCCGTCAGGCGGATCTCGACGGGCTGGTGCGCATC
>NZ_VRVD01001231.1:0-608 GCF_008040015.1 Methylobacterium sp. WL18
CGCCCGGGCGATCGCCGCCCGGATCGCCTCGCGGAGGGCGGCGCGCTCCGGATCGTCGAGCGCCGGACGCGCCGGCCCCGATTCCTGTTCCGCCACCACCGTTGAAGACGTCATAAACCCGATCCCGGCATCACCGCGCGCCGCACGGAAGCCGCTTTACGCCTTGCCGGGCGAGGGGGCCAGGGTGCCGGCCTGGACGCTCCGGTGCAGGACCCGTCCGGTCTCGCCGACGATCACCGGGCGCGTGCCCGCGAAGCTCACCTCCAGGACCAGCTCGGCCGCCCCGGTGGAGACGGCGCCGCGATCGGGGTTCGCGGTGCGGAAATCCACGATCGTGCGGATCGTGCAGGTCTCGGAATCGCAGGCGGTGCGGATGGTCCGCGGCTCGTAGCGCCGCTCGGGCCAGCGCTGCACGAAGCTGCGCTTCTCGGCCACCAGCCCCGCCAGGGTGACCGGATGCCCGTAGAAGCGAACCTGCGACCCGTAGAAATGCGGTGCGGCGCCGACCATCGTGTCGCCCGAGCTTGAGACGGTGGCGAGGTAGTTCGCCGCCAGGGCCCGGGCCACGGCGGCCCGCTCCCCTGAGGCGGCCGAAGCCGGCGCCACGG
>NZ_VRVD01001232.1:0-607 GCF_008040015.1 Methylobacterium sp. WL18
TGCTACGGCTACGCCGATGCCGACGGCACCGCGGTGCCGTCGGCATCGGCGTAGCCGTAGCACACGTCGACCCGCGGCAGCGCGGCCAGCGCCCGGATGTCGAAGGGCGTGCCCGGCGCGTGCGCCCGCTCGGAGCGGCGGTAGTAGCGGACATGATCGCCGTCGACCTGGCCGAGCACGCCGAAATCCGGGGTGCGGAAGGTCTGCAGCCGGGCCACCGAGGTCTTGGTGACCTCGCGGGCCGCCTGGATCTCGTCGTTGAGCACCACCAGCACGCCGCGCCCCCGGGACGCGGGGCTGGCGGCGGTGCGGATCGCCGCCACGAGGTTGAGCTTGGCGTCGGTGGACAGCGCACTCATGGGCCGCTGCGAGCCGACCAGCACCACCGGCAGGTCGATCGTGAGCGTGAGGCTGAGCGCGTAGGCGGTCTCCTCCAGGGTGGCGGTGCCGTGCCCGATCACGATGCCAGCGAGGTCCGGATGCTCCCTGGCGGTCCGCTCGCACAGCAGGACGAGGTCGCGCCACGCGGCGAACCCGATGGCCGGGCTCGGAACCGCCTGGAACGGCACCGGGATTACGGTGGCGACCGCGGCCAGTTCCGGGACCG
>NZ_VRVD01001233.1:0-605 GCF_008040015.1 Methylobacterium sp. WL18
CCTTCCTGGTCCGGGCGGCCCGGGTGCGGGCCTGGCTCGAGGGGCGGGACTGGCTGGTGCCGGAGGATGTCCGGGCGGTCTTCCCCGAGGTGATGGCGCACCGCATCTTCCTGGAGCCGGTCCACGAGATGCGCCGTGCCGAGATCGTCCCGGACCTGTGCCGGGCGGTGTTCGAGACGGTGCCGGCACCATGACCGGGGCGCCTTCGGCCGACATCGTCTACCTGCCGCGCTGGCGTCCGCGGGGGCGTCGCTTCGGGGCGCATCGGGGCCAGGAGGCCGGCGGACTGGGCACCTTCCGGGACCAGGTTTCGTTCCTCACCCTGCCGGATGCGCGCCGGATCGACCTGCGTGCGAGCCTGCGCGACCCGTTCGAGGGCGTGCATGTCCGGCGCTTCGAGATGCGCAACGCCGTCGAGGTCTGGGCACTGGTCGACCTCTCGGCCTCGATGCGCTTCCAGGGTGCCGGCGACCGCCTCCGTCTCGCGGGGGACCTCTGCGCCGGGCTCGCCGCCTCGGCGACCCGGATCGGCGACGGATTCGGGGTGATCGGCTGCGACCGCACAATCCGGGCGGACCTCTACCTGCCGGCGACCCGTCGGCGCG
>NZ_VRVD01001234.1:0-605 GCF_008040015.1 Methylobacterium sp. WL18
CCGATGCGCTGCCGGATCCCGACCGCGCCGCCTGGCAGCGCCGCCTGACCGACGCCTACGCGGCCACCGGCCCGGAGCCCGCGGTGATCGACGCCCTGAATGTGCTCGTGCAGGACGGGGCCGAGCCGTTCCGGCTGCTGGCGCGCCTGCCGTTCGGAGACGCGCATGGCTGAGCGGCATCTCGGCCTCCAGCCGGCCGTCGACCCGAGCGCCCGGATCGTCGAGTGCCATCTCGGCCGCTACACCGAGATCGGCGCCCGCACGCGCCTGACCGAGACCGTGCTCGACGATTATTCCTACATCGGCCAGGACGGCGAGGTCATCTACACCACCATCGGCAAGTTCTGCTCGATCGCCGCCGCGGTGCGGATCAACCCGGGCAACCACCCGATGGAGCGCGCGAGCCAGGCGCATTTCACCTACCGGGCCCAGGCCTACTGGCCCGAGGAGGCGGACGAGGACGCGTTCTTCGCGCGCCGCCGGGCCAGCCCGGTGACCATCGGGCACGACGTCTGGATCGGCCACGGGGTGGTGGTGCTGCCCGGCCGCAGCATCGGCACCGGCGCGGTGGTCGGGGCGGGCGCGATCGTCACGCGGGACGTCCC
>NZ_VRVD01001235.1:0-605 GCF_008040015.1 Methylobacterium sp. WL18
ACCCCGGCCCACGACGCGCTGTCGGCCGACCGCGAGGGCGTCACCGCCGAGATCCAGGCCGCCGCCCACCGGCTGCACGAGGACATCTGGCTGGAGCGCCTGAAGATCGAGACCCGCCGGCCCCGCGCGTCCGTGGACGCCTCCGGGGCGGCGATCGACCCGGCGGCGCTTCTGGCCGACCTCGACCGCGACCCGGATTTCCGCACCCGCGCCAAGGCGGCGCTTGCCGAGATCGGCGCGCGGATGCCCGCCACCGCTGCGGCCGAAGCCGACCTGGAGGCCGAGTTCGACGCGCTCTGCGCCGAGGCCGAGGCGCTGATCCTGGGCCGCCTCGGCGGCCGGCACTGCTGAGGGCGCATCATGCGGCTGATCCGCCTCGCCCTGGAGCGCTACGGCGCCTTCACCGACCGGACCGTGAGCTTCCGGCCCGACGCCCGCCTGCACGTGGTGCTGGGCGCCAACGAGGCCGGCAAGAGCACGGCGCTGGCGGCGGTGACCGACCTCCTGTTCGGCTTCGAGAAGACCACCCGGTACGCCTTCCTGCACGACATGCCGCTGCTGCGGCTCGGCGCCGAGGTCGAGGCCGCGGACGGGCGGCGCCTGGC
>NZ_VRVD01001236.1:0-603 GCF_008040015.1 Methylobacterium sp. WL18
GGCCGGGCCTGCGCGGGCTCGGCCTGCGGCGGGTTGAGCATGACGTGGACGATGCTCGTCACCACGGCGCCGGCCATCATCGGCAGCATCTGGCGCAGCACCTGGGCGCCGACGCCGCTGGTGGCGGAGGCCTGGCGCAGCACCGCCTGCATCAGCGGGGCCGAGCCGAACATCTGGGTGAGGGCTTCGAGGCCCTGGGGCGCGGCGGCGCGGGCGGCCTCGGGCATCCCGAACATCCGGGCGAAGCTGCTCGGGTCGAGGCCGGCGCCGCGCTGGAGCCCGAGGGTCAGGGCCGGCATCAAGGCCTCGAAGGCGCGGGCGGTCTGCTCGGGGCTCAGGCCGAATTGCTGGGCCATCGCCTGGATCCCGGCCTCGCCCTGGGCCTGGAACATCTCGAGCGGGTTGAACATGACGCCTCGTCCCTGTCCCGGTCGAACAGGCCGGGACAGGGCATGGTGACCGGTTGTGCGGCGAAATACCAGTTCCCGCGAGAGGAACTTGTGCTTGGACCGTCCCGGCCCGCACGAGCGGGCGGTCTTGCGTGCCGGACCGGGCGCCCCGGACTCAGCTCACCGGCCCGGGATGCGGGTGGCCGGCCGGCAG
>NZ_VRVD01001237.1:0-602 GCF_008040015.1 Methylobacterium sp. WL18
GGGGGCCTTGTGCGCGGTCAGCGCGGCCTCGGACGGATCCGCGACCCGGTCCACCACATCCAGCATCGGTTGCCTCCAAGATGGACCCGATACGCCCGTTCCCCGTCGTCCGCCTGCCGGACGCGTCCCCGACAGGCGTCAGGCCGCGGAGAGCTTGGTGTTGGCGATCGGGAGGGCGCGGATGCGCTGCCCGGTGAGGGCCGCGACCGCGTTCAGCACGGCGGGCGGCACCCCCGGAAGCCCCGGCTCGCCGACGCCGCCCATCGGCGCGCCGCTCTCGACGATGCGCACGTGGACCGCCGGCATGTGCTCCCGGCGCAGGATCGGGTAGGTGTCGTAGTTCTGCGCCTGGCGCACGCCGTCGCGGTAGACGACCTGCTCGAACAGCACCGACGAGAGGCCCAGCGCCGCGGCCGACTCGACCTGCGCCCGCACGATCGCCGGGTTGACGACGCTGCCCGGGTCGAACGCGATCCACAGGGTGTGGACCCGGGCCTCGCCGCCCGTGACCGACACCTCGGCGATCGTGGCCGTCTCCGACCCGAACGGCGAGGCCATGGCGAGGCCGCGGGCGCGCATGCCGCCCTCGGCCGCGTAGGGCC
>NZ_VRVD01001238.1:0-601 GCF_008040015.1 Methylobacterium sp. WL18
GCCCGACCTCTGGGCTGCTATCCGCGAGGCCTTCACCCGCTTCACCCCAGACGAATGCCGCAACTGCATCACCGCCGCCGGATACGAGGACGACTTGGCCGTCGCTACATAAGTGGGAACAGCTCTAGGCACACGCACGGGTTGCTGGAAGTAAGCTCGGTCGGGATCGGGCGGCGAGGTGCGCGGATCCGGAGGCTGGGCTTCCGGGCCCATTCCGGTGTAACAGGCGACGTTCCCCCCGGATGATCCGAGTCGGGCGCGGGTTTCCCGCTCCGCCGTGGATTCGCGTTCCGATGCCAGCTCTCCAGATCCCGAATCATTCATGCGCCACGCCGTCTACGGCCTGCCGCCGATCGACCTCGCCGAGGTCCCCGGTGACGCCGTCCAGTTGTCCCCCCTGATCCCCGACTCTGCCCGGCTCGAAGATCTGGCCGAGGGCAGCCTCGACGCCGCCACCGTGCTGGCGCCCCCCGGCACGATCGAGCGGCGCTACGTTCTCGCTCATACGTTGCGGGCCCTCGTGCCCGGCGGCCGGATGATGGCGCTCGCCCCGAAGGACCGCGGCGGCGCCCGGCTGGCGAAGGAGCTTGCTGCCTTCGAA
>NZ_VRVD01001239.1:0-600 GCF_008040015.1 Methylobacterium sp. WL18
GGCGCGGACCACCCGCGCGCGGAGCGCGACCTGCCGATCACCTGGGTCGCGGGCGGGGCGCTGGCCCTGTGCGTGCCGCTGGCGCTGCTGTTTGCCGACTTCGCCCGCCCGGCCAGGCTCGGCGGCACGCTGATCGTCTTCGCGGTGGCGGCGACGCTGTTCATGGTGCTGTTCGGCTTCCTGATGGCCGCCGCCTGCGGCTACCTCGCGGGCCTGCTCGGCTCCTCGTCGAGCCCGATCTCGGGGATCGGGATCCTCACCACCATGGCGACCGCGCTGCTGCTGCCGGTGCTGCTGGGCCACGCCGCCGGCCCCGAGGGCGACCGGTTCGTCACCGGCATGGCGCTGCTGCTCACCGCCGTCATCGTCACCACCGCGTCGATCGCCAACGACAACCTGCAGGACCTCAAGACCGGGCAGGTGGTGGGCGCCACCCCCTGGCACCAGCAGGTCGCGCTGATCATCGGCGTCGGGGTCGGCGCCCTGGTGATCGCGCCGCTCCTGTCGCTGCTCTACCAGGCCTACGGCTTCGTCGGCGCGCCGTCCCGCGAGGGGCTCGACCCGGCGAGCGCCCTGGCGGCGCCCCAGGCCGCCCTGATG
>NZ_VRVD01000123.1:0-9809 GCF_008040015.1 Methylobacterium sp. WL18
GCCTGGGCCGGGCTGCCGAGGCCGGCACCAGCCAGGGCGCCTCCCGCGGCCAGGAGGGTGCGTCGTGAGAGCCGGGTGTCGTCCGCCATGAGCCTCGCCGTTTCGCTGAATCCTGGTCACGACACCGAATCGCCGCCGCGTGGCACGAACGTCCGCGATCGACGCTGTCCCGTCAGTGAACGCCGGCTGGTGCCCGGTCGTTTCCAGACAGCAGCGCGGCGCGCAGACGCGCGACCTCCGACTTGCTGTCGGCCAGACGACGGGCGACGACCTCCGGCTCGGACGCCGCCCGCGTCGCCTCGAAACCGAGGCCGATCATCGTGCCCGCCCGCCACGCCACCCAGGCGCGGCAGGTCTCGTTGCGGCACGGAATGAACAGGTCGAAGCAATCCGGCAGCGTCACCTTGGGCAGGACGCCGATCCTGGCACCGTCGAGGGAAACGTCGCGCACGATGCAGTCGATGTCCGGCAGAAAGGCAGCGGTCCGAACGCGTCCGCCCAGGCAGACGCGGCGGCGGGCGGTTTGGCGACGCTCGATCACGATCGCTGTCCTCAGGTTATCGGTCGTTCCGACAACCTCACTTGAGGCCCAAGGGCACCCTGAGGCCCACCTTAACCTCCGGTTTACCTTAATCGCCCGGTCAGGCGGGCGGCGGGGGATCGGGCGCCTCCACCTCGCCCCGCCGCTGAAGCTGGAGGGCGACGAACCAGCACAGCGATGCCCAGGCCGCGCCGATGCACCAGCCGGCCAGTACGTCGCTCGGCCAGTGCACGCCGAGATAGATCCGGCTGAGCCCGACCAGCAGCGTCAGGCCGACCCCGAGCCCAAGCACCAGGGCCTTCGCGCTGCGATTGCGGTCGAGCCGGGCGATCAGGGTCGCCAGGGTCAGGTACGCGATGGCCGACATGGTGGCGTGGCCGCTCGGGAAGCTCGCCGTGAACACCTCCATGCCGTGCGGGACAAGGTCCGGCCGGGGCCGCTGGTAGAACAGCTTCAGCACCGTCGAGATCAGCTCACCGCTGCCGACCGCGGCGAGCACGAACACGCTGATCCGCCGGCGTCCGGAGACCGCCAGGTAGGCCGCCACCGCGCAGGTCAGGAACAGCACCGTGAAGACGCTGCCGAGCCCGGTAATGTCGCGCATCGTCTCTTCGAGCCAGGGCGGCCCGATCGGATCGGATAGGTCGGCGGGATTGCGCAGGGCCAGCAGGATCTTGCGGTCCAGGGCCGCGGTCGAACCTTCGCCGACCTCGTGGGCGAGGTAGAAGAAGCCGTAGCCGAGGATGCTGACCCCAAGCAGAGCCACGAGGGGCCCGACCTCGTTCAGTCGCAGGCGCAGCCAGACCGACATCGCGCGTCCGGTCAGGGGATTGCGCTGCAGGCCACCCGGCGCCCTCATGGCGCTCCCCTGCCGGTCAGCGTGAGAACCATCAGGCATTCTCCCCGAAGGCCAGCGTGGCGACGGGCTCCCAGGGACCGCCGAGATAGCGCCACAGTCGCGTCGCGGGCGCGGTGAAGTGGAACGGCGCGAAGCCGGCCGCCAGGTCGGCGTGGAGCGCCCGGGCCTTGTCGGGGGTGACCTTGTTTTGCACGGTCACGTGCGGCCGCCAGCCCTGCCGGTCCTGCGCGGTGAGGTAGGGCTCAAACGTCTTCGCCAGCCGCGCCCGGAAGTGCGACAACGACTCGGATTCGAGGACGTAGGCCACGCCCCGGCCAGTGAAGCGCAGACCCGTGACGGCGACTCCCGGGGCCGGAACCGTGCGGGCGAGCGTCGTCACCGCCTCGATCACGCCGCGCTCCCGGTCCCCCGGCAGGTGGTGGAACAGCGTCGCATGAGCGGGAATGAAGTTCAGGGCCTCCGGAAAGTTGCGTCGGCGCTCGCCGTCGAATCGCGCGAAAGTCGGCTCGTCGAAGGCGAGCGTCAGGATCAGGGGGGCCGCGTCATGCATGAGACGCGACATGGAGCCCGAACCGGCTCAGGTCCAGTAGAGCACCCGCGCGGCCGGTAGATCGCGGGCGAGGCGATCCGTGAGATGCGCGCGCATCGCCTGCATCAGGGGCTTCGGGAAGACGTGCTTCACGGTGCCGAACTTGGTGCGCTTCTCCACGCGGTCGGCCTCGTCGAGGGGTAAGTCCGAGCCCGGGTACCAGCCGCGCAGGACCGCCTTCGAGATCGGCGTGAAGCGGTGGGTGATGAGTTCGGCGGTCAGGTCCAGATCAGGGATGCCGGCCAGCGCGTCGGCGGCATCGCGGATCAGTCCGGCATAGGCCGCCTCCCAATCGGGCACCGGAATGATCGGCGCGATGGTCAGGCCCACTGGATAGCCGGCCCGGGCCATCGCGCCCATGGCGGCCAGCCGCGCGTCGAGCGGGTCGGTGCCGCCCTCGTAGCGGGAAGCGGGACGGGCATTGACCGAGAAGCGGATCCGCGTGCGCCGGTTGTGCGGCAGGTCGAGGAGTGGGGCGACGGCGGCGAATTTCGTGGTGAAGCGCAGCTGCACCGGCGCGTCCCAGGCACCGAAATGCCGGATCGCCGCCGAGAGCGAGCCGGTGAGATGCTCGATGCCCAGAGGATCCGTGTAGCAGGACGCCTCGAAGGTCGTGCCTTCGTGGGCGCGCTCCGTTGAGGCGGAGGTCACGGCGCCCTGGCCGGCATAGGCCGCCAGGTTGTCCAGGATTGCATCGAGATTGGCGTAGGCCCGGGTCACGGGCGGCCCCTGGAGCGAGCCGGCGAGGTAGCAATACTGGCAATGGGCCGGGCAGCCCTCCGCGAGGTCGAAGCGCCAGTCGGCCGAGGGCGGGATCGGCTGCAGCCGCAGCTTCGTCGGCGGCGCTACCGTGATGGCGAGGGTCGCCTTGGCGGCGGTGTAGGCCCGGCGCGGATCTGCGTCGCGTAGGCCGGTGAGGCGGTTTGCGGCGAGCCGCTCAACCGGCAGCCCCATCGCCTCGGCCCGCGCCACAATGGCACGCCCATGCGCGAAATCCAGCGCGGCCGGGGTCACCAGCACCCGGCGCGGACGCCAGAGGCGGGCCGGACGGGTACGGGCCGAGTCTCGGCTTTCGGCCGGCGAGGGGGCGGGCATCAGGGCGGCGCTGGACGACATGTCGGTCGAACGCGTGCGATCCCGGACGGGTCCGGCCTCGGCGCCCCGGCAGCGTGCGGCCGAAGCGCTCGTCGGGCCGTCGGCCCGGCACCGTTCCCGATTGCAAGGTGGTCGGGAACGGCTCTAAAGCACCGCCATGGCTGCAGGCAGGGAGAGCGTACATGTCGGCCGCGACGGATGGCTGTTCCTCATCGGCGGCACCAACCGCGTCCTGGACCGCTACCGGGGCGGGTTGCGGCACTGGCTGCTGCTGCGCGGCTGGACGCGACTGATCGAAGCCCGGGCCCGGCGCGCGGAGCGCCTCGGGATCCGCTGCCTGCATGTGATCGTTCCGGAGAAGCTGTCGGTCTACGACGACAAGACCGACGGGCTGCGCTACGCCCCGGGCAAGGCTTCCACCCGCCGCCTAGCTCGGCGCCTGGCCCGGCATCCGGCCTATCTCGATCTCCTGGCGCCCCTCCGGGCCGGGCGCGACGGCCCGGTTCCGCTCTACCTCCGGACCGACACGCACTGGACCATCCAGGGCTGCCTCCTGGCCTATCGCGAGATCATGCGCGCGCTCGGGTCGATCCCGCCGGCCGATATCGGCGCGCGCCCGCAACTCGTCACCGAAGCCGTGATGGATCTCGGCGAGAAGCTCAGCGAACGTCCGCGGGAGCGGCTGGAGCGGTTCATGCTGCTGCGCGACGCCAAGCGGGTCGAGATCGGCCCGCTGCTCGCCGCCTACGAGGCGCAGGGGCGCGACCGGGAAGCCCATGTCGGCGCCCACGTCGTCTTCCGGAACGAGACGGAGGACGCCGACCCACGCCGCCTCGTGCTGTTCGGCGATTCCTGCGCACATTTCGACCCGTTCCTGCTGACCGGGCTGCTGGCCGAAAGCTTCCGCGAGGTTCACTTCGTCTGGTCGGCCAGCCTCGATTGGGGCTACATCGAACGCGTGCGCCCCGACATCCTGCTGTTCGAACTGGCCGAGCGATTCCTGGCGCGGCTCCCGCGGGACGATTTCGACGTGGCGGTCTCGGGCCAGCGCGGGACCGGCGGGCGCCTCGCCCAGATGAACGGCGCCGGGCGCGCCGCCGCAGCTCAGTAGATCGCCGGATCCAGTCTAGCGAACTCGGTGATGCTGGCCCCCTGATACTTGACGAAGGATTCGGGGGCGCAGGCGATCCCGATCATCAGCACAAGCAGGGTGGCAACGCAGGCGAGCGTCGCCGTGACCACGTCCGCATGCCGCCGAAGGGTGTGGATCAGCAGGCACCCCAGGGTGAACAGGGCCGCCTCAGCGACGGGCACCAGCGCGAACGACATCTCTCAGCTCCATCCAGTCTCCCGCCGGACCATGAGCGCTGCGATTGCGCAGCAGCGGGCGGGTGGCCGGAAAATGGCGGATTATGTTGCGCTGCAACAGAAGGAAGTGCGCAAGCCTGCGTTGCACGAGGCTCGGGCGCAGACCGGAACCGGGCGTGAGGACGCCGCCTGCCCCTTTCCGCAGACGCACGGGCTCCCATCTCGCCCTGGTGACCATCTGAACCGGGACATCACCATGGGCCTCCTCGTCGACGGCGTCTGGCGCGACCAGTGGTACGACACCGCCTCGACCGGAGGTCGGTTCGAGCGGAAGGCCTCGTCCTTTCGCAATTGGGTGACCGTCGACGGCGCGCCTGGTCCTTCAGGGGAGGGCGGCTTCAAGGGCGAGCCCGGGCGCTACCACCTCTACGTCTCGCTGGCGTGCCCGTGGGCCCACCGCACCCTGATCGGGCGCGCGCTCAAAGGCCTGGAGGAGGCGATCACCGTCTCGGTGGTGGATCCGCATATGGGCGCCGAGGGCTGGGTGTTCGGCGACACCCCGGGGGCGACGCCGGATCCGATCCATCACGCCAACCGCCTCTACGAAGTCTACTTGGCGGCGGATCGGTCCTATACCGGCCGCGTCACGGTACCGGTGCTATGGGACCGCGAGCGCGGCACCATCGTGTCGAACGAATCCGCCGAGATCCTGCGCATGCTCAACGGTGCGTTCGGGGGAACCGGGCCGGACCTGTACCCCGACGACCTGCGCACCGAGATCGACGCGATCAACGAGCGGGTCTACGACCGGGTCAACAACGGCGTCTACAAGGCCGGCTTCGCCACCGCGCAGGACGCCTACGCGGCAGCCTTCGAGGCGCTGTTCGCCGAACTCGACGCGCTGGAAGAGCGCCTCGATCGGGGCCGCTATCTTTGCGGCGCCAGGCTGACCGAGGCCGATATCCGCTTGTTCACGACGCTCGTGCGGTTCGATGCCGTCTATGTCGGGCACTTCAAATGCAACCGGCGCCGGATCGCGGATTATCCAAATCTCTCGAACTATCTGCGCGACATCTACGCGCTTCCTGGTGTGGCCTCGACGGTCGATCTCAGGCACATCAAACGGCATTATTACGAGAGCCACCCGAGCATCAATCCGACCAGGATCGTACCGCTCGGTCCGGAACTGGATCTTACAACGCCCAACGATCGTGCTCTTCGGTTCGCTTGAACGGAGACCGATCACGCCCGGCAGACCCGCCTCCCTCGACAGACCGCTCCGAACGCCTAGTTCGACGGCAAACGGAGGAGACCCTGCCCGCCATGAGAAACCGACTGCGCCTCGCATTGCTCTGCGCTCTCCTCGGCCTCCCCTGTACGGCGCACGCGCAGGCCGCGCTCCGGCTCGAAGGGTCGTGCGAGAAGCTCATCGTCAACGGGCAGGATCTCAGCGCGTCTTGCAGCGGCGTGCTGATGAACGCCGTGAACCGCAACCGCACGAGCTTCGACTTCTCCGCCAAGGATGGCCAGACCGTCAGCTTCAGCGGCAACGGTGCCCAGCAGGAGGCGACCGAGGAAACCGACCCGCTTCAGCCGATCAACCTGGTGATGGTGGGCAAGGACGGGACGCCGACGCTGGCGATCGGCGCCTGCCGCTTCTCCGCCCCGGAGCCGGGCCGTACCGCGATCACCTGCGAGGCCAGCACGTCGGACGGGCGCACCTTCGCGGGAACCTTCGTGACGGCCGCCAAAGCTGCGGAGAAGGGGACACCCGGGGCGCCTGCCCGGTGAGTTTGGGCTGGTCAGACCCCGTTCGAAGCCCCATCTAAGGCGCTCCACGAAAAAAGTTCCGAAGCCAGGCCAATGCTGAATGACACCCTTGCCGGCGGCCCCGCCCTGGCCGGCGACACCGATGCCCTGATCAAGGACACGACCACCGCGGGCTTCCGGCAGGACGTCATCGCCGAGTCGATGCACCGGCCGGTCCTGGTCGATTTCTGGGCGCCGTGGTGCGGCCCCTGCAAGCAGCTCACGCCCGTCTTGGAGAAGGTGGTCAAGGCGGCTCAGGGCGCCGTCGCCCTGGTCAAGATGAACATTGACGACCATCCCTCGATCGCGGGCCAGCTCGGAATCCAGTCGATCCCGGCGGTGATCGTGTTCCAGAAGGGCCAGCCCGTCGATGGCTTCATGGGCGCGGTGCCGGAGAGCCAGATCAAGGAGCTGATCGACCGCGTCGCGGGCCCAGCCCAGGATCCGGTCGAGCTGGCGCTCGCAGACGCCGCCGCCCTGATCGAGGAGGGCGACCTCGCGGGCGCCTCCGAGATCTACGCCGCAATCCTGGAGCAGCAGCCCGACAACGTCGCGGCGCTCGCCGGCTTGGCGAAGATGCAGCTCGACGCGGGCGAGATCGAGAACGCCAAGCGCGTGCTGGCGATGGTCCCGGAGGCCAAGGCCGCCGACCCGGCCCTCACCGGCGTCCGTGCCGCCCTGGAACTCGCCGAGCAGGCTGCCTCGCTCGGCGACCTTGCGGGGCTGCAGCGGGAGGTCGAGGCCAATCCGGACGCCCACCAGGCACGGTTCGACCTCGCCCTGGGTCTCGCCGCCGCGGGCGAGCGTGGACAGGCGGTCGATCACCTGATCGAGCTGCGCAAGCGCGACAAGGAGTGGAACGAGGATGCGGCGCGCAAGCAGCTCCTGCAGTTCTTCGAGGCCTGGGGCGTGATGGATCCCGACACGATCCGGGGCCGGCGCAAGCTCTCGGCACTCCTGTTTTCGTAACATTACGGCTCGCCCTGGGGCGGATATGCCGCCCCAGCATCAGGCCCATCCGGGAGGCGCCATGAGCACCCATGCGAGCTACAAGGGCCCGGCGGATTGCCCCGCCGTCATCCCGGTCTTTCCGCTTCCCGGCGCGCTGCTGCTGCCACGCGGCCAGATGCCTCTGAACATCTTCGAGCCGCGCTACCTGTCGATGATCGACGACGCGATGCGCACGGATCGGGTGATCGGGATGATCCAGCCCGATCCGGAAGGGTCGGGGGCGGCGAACCCCAAGCTCTACCGTGTCGGCTGCGCCGGGCGGATCACGCAATACGCCGAGACCGGCGACGGCCGTTACCTCGTCTCGCTGACCGGTATCAGCCGGTTCCGGGTCGAGAGCGAGCTGGCCTCCACCAGCACCTACCGCCGCTGCCATGTCTCCTACGAAGACTTCGCGGTGGACTTCGAGCCGCGGGCGGGCGAGGAACAGGTCGACCGCGACGGCGTCCTCAAGGCGTTGCGCGACTTCGTGGAATCGAACGATCTGAAGGTGGATTGGGACGGGATCGACGAAGCGCCGGACGAGGCGCTGGTCAACGCCCTCTGCATGATGAGCCCGTTCGGCGTCCGCGAAAAGCAAGCGATGCTGGAGGCCCCCGACCTGAAAACCCGGGCGGAAATCCTGATCGCGGTCACGCAGATGGAACTGGTTCGCGGCTCCGGCCCCGAGCCGACGATGCAATAGGCTCGCACGACCGATGACCAACGACCTCACAACCACCGTCGAGGCGACCCGCGTGGACCCCAAGCTCCTCGAGATCCTGGTTTGTCCGCTGACCAAGGGCACGCTCGAATACGATTCCGCCCGCCAGGAGCTGATCAGCCGCTCGGCCAAGCTGGCCTACCCGATCCGCGACGGCATCCCGATCATGCTGCCGGAAGAGGCGCGCTCGCTGACGGATTGAGGGCCGAGGTCAGGATTACGCAACTGGATCGGTTTGGCCGCGCTACTCTTTGAGCCTCAGTTTCCTTCTCGCTTCTTGTTCGAACTACAGCCTAGCAGGTCTTGAAGCACAGGCGCTCCTGCCAGCCGCGGGGTGCCCCTTATCCCGTGCGCGAGAAGGTTGGGGTAAGAGACGAAATCTTTCCGGAAAAGGCGCATCCCTCGCCCTGTCCCTCTCCCGCACGGGAGGGGGACCCACGCCGCATCCTGAGATGCGTGCGACCGGGAACCCCGGAGGTTGGTACGCGGGCGCCTCAACGGCTTTCATCCATCAGCGATCTGAGCTCTGAGAGCTGACCTGGCGGACCATTGCCGCGAGTCAGGATGTGCATCGCTCACGATACGGTGTTCGCATGAACGCCCGCCCGCTGCGCCAATACCGCCAAGCAATCGCAAAACGCAGCGTGGCTATTCCTGCGCCATCCGCCCGCGGATCCTGATCTCACCTCAAAAATACGTGCGGCCATACTCTTGCCGCTTCTCTCATTCAGCATCGTGTCATCCTCCATCGACGAGTGTGACCCGGCGCGCCATGACGGGCGGCACGCGCTTTGCTGAAAGAGATACCTGCATGATCAAGCTGGTCGCCGCCGCGGCTCTCGCCGCCGGCCTGTCCTCCGGCGTATCGCCGTCGGCCCATGCCGCACAGGGCGCGAACAACGGGACGTGGTCGGTGGAACTCGTGACCGAGAGCGGCCTGTGCAGCGCCCGCTACACCTACGCCCTGGCGATCCGCGGGGGCCAAGTGCAGCTGGTCTCGGGCGAGGCGGGGGCCCGGGTGAGCGGCCATGTCGGCGCCGACGGCAGCGTCGGGCTCGCCGTCACCAACGGGACGGCGAGCGGGACTGGAACCGGGCGGCTTCAGGCCGGCACCGGCTCGGGCACTTGGAAGGTCGCCACCCTGTGCTCCGGCCGCTGGACCGCGCGGCGCAGGAACGACCGCACCGCGCAGGCCGACTGACGACGGTCAGGCGGCGCCGGCGAGCCAGGTCCGCGCCTCGGCGAGGCGGGCGCGCTCAAACACCTTGATCTGGGTCGGCGAGACGAAGTTGAAGGTCTCGGCCAACGCCTTCAGCCAGGGCGCATCCGTCACCAGGGCGACGTGGCTGACGCTCTTCATCATCGAGATGCCGAAGCGCGGGTCCTTGAAGAAGGCCGCCGGCTCCATGCCCTCGAAGGCGCGGATATCCTCGAGCAGCTTGATCTTGCCGCCCTTGTCGAGGTCCGCCTTCATGGCATTCATCGCGGCGTTCATCTCCTCGTCGGAGATCTTGCCGTCGACCACGATCTCGGCGACGTTCGAGTCCGGCGTCTTGGTATAGCTCAGCACTGATCGCTCCTCCGGGAACCGCACGCGTCCCGCCGCCGGGTTCCGGCCGCGGGTCCGCTGCCCGTGGCCGCACTGTCTTACAAAAAGCTCTGCGGGTCGACATCGATCGCGACCCGGACGTTGCCGCGCACCTTCGGGCCGCGGGCGATCCAGGCGCGCAGATAGGTCTGCATGTCGATGTTGCGCTCGGTCTTCACCAGCAGCCGGAAGCGGTAGCGGCCCCGGACCAGGGCGAGCGGCGCCTCTGCGGGCCCCAGAACCATCACACCCTCCGGCGGGTCGGCGGCGCGGGCGAGCGCCTGTCCGTGCGCCTCGGCGACCTCC
>NZ_VRVD01001240.1:0-600 GCF_008040015.1 Methylobacterium sp. WL18
GCCTGCGTCCGCTCACCGCCGAGGCGAAGGGGCCGGCCGACGCCGCCCTGTCGCCGGGCCACCTCCTGCTGGAGGGCTGGGCGACCTCGCTGGCCTATCGCCTCGCCTCCGGGCTGGCCGAGGGTGGGACCGTCTCGGTCGCCGACCGGCGCGTGCCCGAGGCCCTGCGCCCTTGGGTGCTGAACGCGCTCTACGCCCTGGAGAGCAGCGGCCTGGCCGAGCGTGCCGGCCAGAACTGGACCCTGGGCGAAGACGGCTCGGCGCTGCCGGCTCCCGACGAGATCATGCGTTGGATCGCGGGCGACCATCCGGATCTCTCCGCCGAACTGGTGCTGATCGCCGATGTCGGCGCCATGGTCGATCGCCTGCTCGCGGGCAAGCTGACCGAGGCCCCGGCCCTGCCTCAGGGCGCCATCGACGCCTTCGTCATGCGCTCGGCCACCGCCCGCCACACGGCCGACGTGGTCGCCGGCCTGATCGAGGCGAGCCGCGGACACCTGCCGAAGGAGCGCGCCCTGCGGGTCCTGCAGGTCGGCTTCGGCCCGCTCTCCGCCCAGGCGGCCGCCTTCGCGGCGGCGGCCGAGGCCCGGCTCACCGTGT
>NZ_VRVD01001241.1:0-598 GCF_008040015.1 Methylobacterium sp. WL18
GGGCCGCATGGGCCTGGGCGCCGTCCAGGAAGGCATCGTAATACCCCTGCACGGTCGCGAAATAGAGGCGCAGGGCCTGGAGGCGCGAAACGCCGAGGGCCGGCGCGTGCCGCCGGAAGACCAGCCGCGTGAAGCGGATCCGGCGGGCGATCAGGCTGTCGAAGGTCCCGGCCGGCCGCTGCCGGAAATGGACGCCGGGCACGGCCACGAAGGCGGCCCCGTGCCGGCGCACCGCCCGGATCTGCCAATCCCAATCCTGGTCGCCGAGCAGCGCCTCGTCGAACAGGCCGACGCTGTCGACGAGGCTCCGGCGCACCACGGTCGCGCCGACCTGCGGGAAGTAGCCGCTCAACATCCGGCGCAGCAGCGCGGCCCCGTCGGCCGGGAGCTCCGCCGGCCAGGGACCGTAGACCGGCTCCAGTTCCGGGGAGGTGGTGATCACCTGGCCGAAGACGATGCCGAGACCGGGCTCCGCTTCGAGCCGTCGGAGATGAGGACGGATGTGGCCCGGCAGCCAGACATCGTCGTCGTCGAGGAACGCCACGTAGGGTGCGCTCGCCCGCAGCAGGGCCGCGTTGCGGGCGAGCGCACCCTACGT
>NZ_VRVD01001242.1:0-595 GCF_008040015.1 Methylobacterium sp. WL18
TCCTCCAGGCGCCCGTGTCCGGCGAGGTAGCCGATCCGCGCCACCAGGACAGGCGCGGGCGCCCCGGTCCCGACATCGCGATCCGTGCCGGCTTCGAGCGCCGCGATGCTCCGGTTGGCCGCATCCGCCCGCCAGGCGGACACGCCGAAGCCCAAGGCCGCGAGGCCGAGCAGCACCGGCAAGGCGAGGAGGAGCCGCGGCCGAAGCCGGCCCCAGAGGCGGCGACCGGACTCACGCATGGCTGGACGCGGCACGGATGCCCTCTCGCCTGCGGGCTACGGTGTTCACGCGCCGGCTTGCGCCGGCCGCGACGTGCCCCCTCTCCCGTGCGGGAGAGGGTTGGGGTGAGGGATGCGCCCTATCCGGAAGAACCTGTCCCCTCACCCTGTCCCTCTCCCGCACGGGAGAGGGGACCCGCGCCTCTCCAGGATACGTGCGTACTCTCCTCCCCCTTGCGGGGAGGAGTTGGAGGTGGGGATGGTTCAGAAGGCACCGCTGGGCCCCATCCGGCACCACCCCCACCCCGGTGGCTTTTTAAAAAAAGAAGCGGCCCACGAAAAAAAGTGTGTTGATGTGGGGGGGGGCCGGATAAATT
>NZ_VRVD01001243.1:0-591 GCF_008040015.1 Methylobacterium sp. WL18
CCTCGGGCGCGGGAACGCGACACCCCCCGGCTCGGGCTGGGCGGCGGCCGGCGGAGGAAATGCCTCCGGCCGTTCAGAGGCCTGACGGCGACCCTGTCCTGGGCGGTGCGGCGGTTCTGCGACGCTCTCCACTACGAGGGGGCGTGCGACGAAGGCTCGCTCGGAAGCGCTGAGGGGCGATGAGCACCTCGGGTCAGATCTTAGCGCAGGCGCGCTCCCGCGTGACGGACATCGGACGAAAAGACGGATGCGGTGGCCCGGCCGGCCTGTCGGCGGCGGGGCTTCCGGTCCGCGGGACGCCGGGAAGCCGGCTCTTTGTGCAACGTTGCGTTCGGGCTTCGCGGCGTCCCGCGTCACCCCGGTTGCGACTGGGTTTTCTTCAGCCGTGCTCCCGGCGGTTTTCCGCGCGGGGCCGATGGGGGGTGTCCGAATGCCGTCGAAGCCCCCCGGATCTCCAAACCATCCCCCTCATCCTGAGCAACCGTTATGCGCACTCGGTGGCGGGACGCCATGGCGTGCCTCGGGCGAGGACGGTGTTGGCGTAGATGAGCAGCTTTCGGGCGCAGGCGATGAGGGCCTGCTTGTGGGTCT
>NZ_VRVD01001244.1:0-590 GCF_008040015.1 Methylobacterium sp. WL18
CTCCTGGCCCGCGCGCGCGCCCTCGACGGCTCCGTGCTGCACGGACTCTTCGCCCCGGACGCCGCATTCCGCGCCGCCGGCTGGCTCGAAGGGCTGACCGACGACCTCTGGCAGGGCGCCGAAGTACCGGGTCCGCTTCGCGCCGTCGCGAACGGCTGATCGCCCGCCTACACCCCCATTCCCCACCACTCGGAGCCCGACCGCCGCATGTCCACCGTTTCCGTCGTGACCCTGGCCAAGGGCCGGGCGGCGCATCTGCGCAACGTGCTGCGCGGCCTGGAGCGCCAGACGCAGGCCCCCGCCGAGTTCATCGTCGCGGTGATGCAGGATGAGCCCTACGACCTGCCCGAGACGGCGTTTCCAGTGCGCCAGATCCGGGTTACCGGCCGTGAGCTGCCGCTAGCGGCCGCGCGCAACCGGGGCGTGGACGCGGCCACCGGCGACGGCATCGTCTTCCTGGACGTCGACTGCATCCCGGCCCCCGACCTCGTGGCCGATTACGCGCGTGGGCTCGCCGAACTCGACGGCCTGCTGATGGGTGAGGTCCTGCACCTGCCCGAGCGCGCCACCGCCGGCGCCTGGCGCTACGC
>NZ_VRVD01001245.1:0-588 GCF_008040015.1 Methylobacterium sp. WL18
GCCGCCTACCGGGCCAGGCATCCGGCCGGCCTCGACATCCCGTACGGAACCGGCCCCCGCAACGCCCTCGACCTCTACCCGGCCCGCGACGGCTCGGCGCCCGGCCTGGTCTTCCTCCACGGCGGCTACTGGCAGCGGGGCGCCCGCGAACTGTTCGCATGCTTCGCCGAGGGGCCGAACGCCGCCGGCTGGTCGGTGGCGATGGTCGGCTACACCCTCGCCCCGGAGGCGAGCCTGACCCGGATCGCGGCCGAGATCGGCGCGGCGCTGGACTGGATCGGCGCGCACGGCCCCGCGCACGGGATCGGCGGCCCCCTGGTCCTGGCGGGCTGGTCGGCGGGCGGGCTGCTGACCGCGCTCCAGCTCGGTCATCCGGCGATCGCCGCCGGGCTCGCGATCTCGGGGGTCTACGACCTCGCGCCGATCCGCCAGACCGCCCTCGACGACAAGCTCAACCTCACGGAGGCGGAGGTCGAGGCGTTGTCGCCCCTGCGCCGTCCGGTGGTGGGCAAGCCGCTCTGCCTCGCCTACGGGAGCCGCGAGCTGCCGGCCCTGATCCACGACGCCCGCAACCTGCACGCCCTGCGC
>NZ_VRVD01001246.1:0-587 GCF_008040015.1 Methylobacterium sp. WL18
GCATAGGTCAGGCTCGGATGGACGCCACCCGCGATCACGCGGGCGCCGTCGACCAGGCAGGGATGCTCCGGCCGGGCCTGCGCGGAATTCAGAAAGATCTCGGCCAGCACCTCGTCGCGGATCAGGTCGGGGCGGTGCGCGCCACGCAGCACGGCCGCCCCGCCCGCCGGACGCTCATGCGCCCCGGCAGCCGGTCCGGACCGGGTCTTCTCGGCGACGTCGCTCATCCGCTGCTCCGCTGGCCGACCGAACAGATCGGCGCATACCGTGGCGACCGCCCTATAGCCAGCCGATCATGCCGTTATCGAGGCGGCTTTGAACCCTGGGTGAAGGACGGATTAAGCCCAGCGCCAGCCCGACGGCTCCAGGACCAGCACCTCGCCCTGGCGGATGCCGAGGCGCGGCGCCGCGTACATGTCGAGATGGCCCAGCGCCACCAGGGCCGCCCGGGCGACGCCGCCGTGGGCGACGATCACGGCATCCCGCTCGAGCCCGGACAGGACCGGGCCGACCCGCTCCACCAGGGCGGCGTAGCTCTCGCCGCCCTGGCCGGGCGGACGGTGGTTCCAGCGCTCGCGGTCGCGGGC
>NZ_VRVD01001247.1:0-587 GCF_008040015.1 Methylobacterium sp. WL18
GGCCGGACAGGACCGCCACCGGCGTTCCCGGGGGCAGGACCGCTTCGGCCACCGCACTCAAAAAACTGTCGCTGCCGCGCTCGATGCCCTTGGCGCAGAGGATCACCGGCCCGGCCGAGGCGAGGGGGGCGCGCAGGGCCTCCAGCACGCCACGCACGGTCTGGGCGGGCACGACCAGCAGGGTCGCCCGGGCGCCCGCGAGTTTTTCGGAGAGCGCTGTGGCGTGGATGCCAGCTTGGAGCGGCACGCCCGGCAGGTAGCCCGGGTTTTCCCGGTGGGCCTCGAGCCTGGCGGCGGCTTCCGGGTCGCGCAGCCAGAGGGTCACGGGATGCCCGGCGGCCGCGGCCGCGTTGGCCAGCGCCGTGCCCCAGGCACCGCCGCCGACGACGTTGATGGGTGCGCTCATGCCGAAACCCCCGCCTGTTCGAGCCGATACAGCACGTGGCTGCGCAGCGGCCCCTCCGGCACCGCCGGATGCGCGAACGTGCCCGCCCGCACCATGCCGAGGCGCTCCATCACCGCCTGCGAGCGGCGGTTGCCGGACGCGGCATACGCCACGACCGCCCGGATGCCGCAGCGCCCGGCGA
>NZ_VRVD01001248.1:0-586 GCF_008040015.1 Methylobacterium sp. WL18
GGGGCGGCCCGGGCGGCCAGCGTCAGCGCCCGGTCGATCACCGGCCCCGCCACCAGCGGCACGAAGCCGGAGGCGATGTAGAGCCCGCGGAACTGAAACATCCCGAGGATCAGCCCGGGCCAGAGGAATAGCGCGGCGACCGACCAGGCCCGCCGCTGCGGACCGCGCCACGCCATCCCGCTCGCGGCCAGAGTCGCGAGGACGACGACCGGGTAGAAGACGAGCATCTCCCAGCGCCCCTGGGCCACGGATTTCCGCACCGACGCCATCTCGTTGACCGTGAGCAGCCAATGGTCCCGGACCAGGGGCGTCATCCCGGGGAACGGTCCGTCGAGGCAGACCGGAAAGGCGCAGGCGAACCCTCCCAGCAGGACGACGCCGCAGGCGATGGCCAGGGTGAGGCGCGTGCGGCCCGTGGCGCGGGACCGGTCCAGGACGACGGCTGCGGCGCCGAAGACGAGCCCACCGGTCGCCAGCCACAGCCAGGGCGGGGAGAGGGCGTCGCAGCGCGTAGCGGTCCAGAGGCCGGGGGCGGTCTGCGCGGCGAACAGGAGCGGCGCTGCCAGGCCGAGGCCGAGCCCGAAGC
>NZ_VRVD01001249.1:0-585 GCF_008040015.1 Methylobacterium sp. WL18
CCCGCCGGGCGCGCGCCAGGATGCTGCGGGCGGCATCGCGGACGTCGGCCTCGCTGGTGAGGTCGAGACGGACGCCGCCGATGTCGGATTTGTGCACCACGTCGGGCGAGACGACCTTGAGCGCCACCGTGCCGCCGGCCGCGATGATCGGCCAGGCGGCGGCCGCGGCGGAATCCTGGTCGGGGGCGAGGGTGATCGGCACGGTGGGGATGCCGTAGGCCTCCAGCAGGCCGTTCACGGCAACCGGGTCGAGCCAGGCCGCCCCCTGGCGCAGGGCGGCGGCCACGATCGAGCGGGCCCGGGCCGTGTCGGGGGAGAAGTCCCGCGGCAGCGAATCCGGCGTGCGCATCAGGTCGTCCTGCGCCTCGCGGTAGCGCACGAGGTGCAAAAACCCCTCGATCGCCTCGGAATCGGTGGCGAAATGCGGGATCCCGGCCCCCGCGAAGGCGGCGCGCGCCACCTCGGCATCGCCCAGCGACACCGCGAAGACCGGCTTCTTGCGGGTCTGGCCGGCGCGGGCGCGCGTGACCGTCTCGGCGATCGCCCCGGCCACCGCGCCGGCATCCGACCGGACCGTGGGGACGT
>NZ_VRVD01000124.1:0-9787 GCF_008040015.1 Methylobacterium sp. WL18
CCCCCCGACAGGCCGACGGGGCGGCGGTCGAGGAGATGGCCGATCCCCAGCATCTCGGTCACCGCGGCAAAGCCGGCCGGGTCGGCGGGCCGGCGCGCGAAGATGCGGCCGTAGCCGAGATTGCTCCGCACGCTCAGATGCGGGAACAGCCGGGCGTCCTGGAACACCACCCCGACACGGCGCCGGTGCGGCGGCAGGAAGACGCCCGCCGCGGTGTCGACGAGCGTCGCCCCGCCGGCGACGATCCGACCACGATCCGGCCGGGCCAGCCCGGCGATCAGGTCGATCAGCGTCGTCTTTCCCGATCCCGAACGCCCGAACAGGGCGGTCAGTCCCGGGCCCGCGGCGAAGGCCGCATCCAGCGCGAAGGCGCCGCGCCGGAGCTGTACGTCGACGGTGATACTCATAGCCCGTACCTCCCGCGGCACGGGCGGCGGCGCAGCGCGTTGGCACCGGCTACGGAGCTTGCACGATGATCACGGTCCACCACCTCGAGAACAGCCGTTCGCAGCGCGTGCTGTGGCTGCTGGAGGAACTCGGCCTCCCCTACACGGTGAAGCGCTACGATCGAGATCCGCAGACCATGCGGGCGCCTCCGGACCTCATCGCCCTCCATCCGCTCGGCAAGGCGCCGATCATCACGGAGGAGGAAACGGTGGTGGCCGAGACCGGCGCCATCGTCACCTACCTGACCGACCGGGCCGGCGGCGCTCTGGTGCCCGCCCAGGGAACGCCCGAGCGCGGGCGCTACACCTACTGGCTGCACTACGCCGAGGGCTCGGCCATGCCACCGCTGCTGCTCAAGCTGGTGTTCGGTCGCTTGGCTCCGCAGAGCCCCTGGGCCTTGCGGCCCCTGGTCCGCGGGATCGCCGACACGGTGCTCAAGAGCTTCGTCGATCCGGATCTGCGGCGGCACGCGGCGTTCTGGGATGGGGAACTCGCCGACAGGCCGTTCTTCTGCGGCGGGGAGTTCACCGCGGCCGACATCATGATGAGCTTCCCGCTGGAGGCCTTCGCAGCCCGCGGGACCGGGACCGGGCCGCGGGTCACGGCCTGGCTCGCGCGGATCCATGCTCGCCCGGCCTACCGAGCGGCGCTGGAGCGGGGCGGCCCCTATGCGTACGCCTGAGCGGCGGTTGCACGGGGCGGCGGTCTGGCGTCTCGCCATCAGCCCGCCTGCAACCGGCGCGCAGCGCGGGACGCCAGGAACTCCGAGACCAGCAGGGCCGTCACCGACAGGGCGACCGAGATCAGGGTGAGGCGCAGGGCCGGCCCCTCCCCGCCCGGGACCTGGGTCAGCGTGTAGATCGCCGAGGGCAGGGTCTGGGTCTCCCCGGGGATGTTCGACACGAAGGTGATCGTCGCCCCGAACTCGCCCATCGCCTTGGCGAAGGCCAGCACGGCACCCGCAATGCAGCCCGGCAGGCTGAGGGGCAGCGTGACGGTGAGGAATACGACGAGCGGGCTCGCCCCGAGGGTGCCGGCCGCCTGCTCGAGTCTGGGATCGACCGCCTCGATCGACAGCCGCATCGCCCGCACCATCAGGGGGAATCCCATCACCGCGCAGGCGAGCGCGGCCCCGGTCCAGCGGAAGGCGAAGACGATGCCGATCTCCGCGAGCGCGCTCCCGAGGAATCCACGCCGGCCGAGCGCCAGCAGCAGCAGGTAGCCTGTCACCACCGGCGGCAGGATCAGCGGAAGGTGGACCAGCCCGTCGAGCAGCGCCCGCCCGGGGAACCGGCGTCGCGCCAGCAGCCACGCCACCGCGAGCCCCGGCAGCAGGCTCGCGAGGGTCGCCACGCTCGCCACCCGTAGGCTCAAGGCGACGGCGTTCCAGGCGTCGGGGGGGAGGTCGAACACGACCTTGGACGCGGGCGGCTACTGGCTGGCGCCGGGCTTGCCCATCACCCTGAAGCCCTGGCGCTCGAAGGAGGCCTTTGCCGCCGGGCCGCGCAGATACGCCAGCAAGGCGGCTGCATCGGGGTTGCGCGAATCCTTGATCAGCGCGGCCGGATAGACGATCGGCGGGTGGCTGTCGGACGGGAAGGTCGCGACCACGTGGACGCCCGGCTCGGCGGCGGCGTCCGTGGCGTAGACGATGCCCAGCGGCGCCTCGCCGCGGGCCACCAGCAGCAGGGCCGCGCGCACGTTCTCGGCCTGGGCGACCTGCCCCTTCACGGCGTCCCAGGCCCCGAGCTTCTCAAGGGCGGCCTTGCCGTACCTGCCCGCCGGGACGGCATCGATCGTGGCCATCGCCAGCTTGCCGCCGCCGAGGATCCGGGTGAGCGTCGAGCCGAGGTCCGGCGCCAGGGCGATCTCCGGGTCGGAGCCGGCATCCTTCGGCCCGGACGCGATCAGCACCAGGGCGTTGCGCAGGAGGTCGACGCGCGAGCCGGGCTTCAGGCTGCCGGCCTTCTCTGCGTCGTCCATCCAGGCCTGGTCGGCCGAGATGAACAGGTCGGCCGGCGCCCCTGCCTCGATCTGCTTGGCCAGGGCGTTCGAACCCGCATACGCGATCCGGGTGTTCGTACCGGTTTCCTTCGTCCAGCTGGCCGCCGCGTCGTCCAACGCGTTCTTCAAGCTCGCTGCGGCGAAGACGACCACCGGATCGGCCGCTCGGGCCGGCCTTGTCGCCGGGACGAGGGCCAGCACGGCGAGCAGCGTCAGGATCCGTCGGGTGGGTGGCATCGGCTCGGGCATCCCCTGGCGCGACCCGTGAACCGGCCGCCTGCGCCCGGGACCTTAAGTGCGGCGCCCCGGCGGGCCAAGCGCCGTTCAGTTGCGCGACGTCTCCCGGCGCTCCCGTGGCGCCGCCTCGGCCCGGTGAAGCCGGCTCAGCAGCACCAGCAGATGGCCCGGCAGCGGGCCGTCCGGCGCCGGTCCGCCGAAGAGCCGTTCACGGGGTAAAGGGCGGACCGCCCCATCGTTGACGATGACGGGCTCGCGCGGTCCGGAACGCCTGGGCTTGGTCACGCTGTACGCACCCTGCTTGATCACGCAATCTGGCGGAAGCCGGCAAAAACGTCGGCCCCAGTCGCCAGTTCCGTGGGCGATCTGTGGATTCTGTGGTTAACGCTTGGACACCCTGCCGCATTCCTAGGCGCCGCCCGCAGCGAATCCGGAGTGCGTGGACCGCCTCACCAGGTCCGAATGTCGCGCCGCCCGTGCTGCTCGGCTTCGGGCGCCGGACTCATCCCGGCCGCGACCAGGATGGCCCACAGCGTGGCCACGAGGGTCGTCGTGAGCGTGACGGCGACGCTGACGAGCAGGGGTGAATTCATGGCGACGCTGTCATCTGTCAAAACGGGCGCGCCGGCACACGAAGCGCGGCGCGCCAGAGTTGAGGGTCTGGCCTTGGGGAAGCCGAGACTGTTGTAATCAGCGAAATCCTGCACGGAAACTGATTTAAATCGATTTCGGTCCGGCGATTGTCAGATGTGTCGACGCAGCAACAAATCGGCAATCCTCGCCTCCGACGTGGCGAGATCGCGGCGCCGGATGCGGTTTTTTTCGCATCTGCCCCTGTGATGCGGCGCGCTCCGGGGCTACAGCCCGGCACCATGCTCGAAGGTCTGCCACCCCACCGCCCGACTCACATCCTGCGCCTGACGACCGATGAGCGGTCGGCCCGGGCCATGACCGATCTGCTGGGCGAGATGTTCGATCCCACCGAGACCGCCGTGGCGGCGTTCGAGGATGCGGATGGCTTCACCTGGCGGCTCGAGGCCTACTTCGCGGACGCTCCGGACGAGGATTACGTCCGCGATCTGATCCGTCCGGTGATCGGGGACGAGGCGGACGTCGCCGAATTCCGCACCATCGAGGAGCGGGATTGGGTCCGGACATCCCTGGAGGGGCTGAATCCGGTCCGGGCCGGCCGCTTCCTCGTCCACGGCGCACATGACCGCGATGCGGTGCGCGGCAACGACCTGCCGATCGAGATCGAGGCGGCCCTGGCGTTCGGCACCGGCCATCACGGCACGACCCTCGGTTGCCTGCGGGCGCTGGTCGCGGAATTGAAGCGACGGCGTCCGGCGCGTGTCCTGGATGTGGGCACCGGGACCGGGATCCTGGCTTTCGCGGCCGCCAAGGCGTTGCGGCAGCCGGTGGTGGCGGGCGACCTCGACGGCGAGGCGGTCCGGACCGCCCGGGAGAACGCCCGCCTCAATGGCCTCGGACCCTATCTCAAGCTCTACGAGGGCCCCGGCGTGCGCCATCGGCTCGCAGACCGGACCCGGCACTTCGACCTCGTCTTCGCCAACATCCTCGCGCGGCCCCTGCGCCGCCTCGCCCCGACCCTGTCGCGTGTGGTCGCCCCCGCGGGCGTGCTGGTCCTGTCCGGCCTGATCGAACGCGACGTGTCTGGTGTGCTCTCGGCCTATCGCCACCAGGGCTTCCATCTCGTGAGAAGCGGCCTGATCGAGGGCTGGGTCGCCCTGGTGCTGACCCGCGGCGGTGCGGCGAAGCGGCCCCGGCGCTGAACCGGGATCCGGGCCGCGCATTGCCCGGGCATGAGCCAGATTCCGCGTCCCGATCCGCCATCCGATCCCATCACCGAGGGCGCGCAGGCCCGGGCCCGGGGCCGACCGAAAGATTCCTGTCCTTACCCGGCCGACTCATCCGATCGCATCGCTTGGCTGGAGGGTTATAACGGCGTACCCTCCGGCAAAGCCCCGGATCTGCCGATCGCCGACGCCTGATTCCGGCGCCCCGCCGGAAATCCCAGGCAGTCCCTGCGCTATCGCGCGGTCCGGAGCCGTCCCGGCCCCCTCCATCCTTCCGGCAACGTCTCGGCGACCGGGCTGTCCGCACCGTCCGCGTGTGCGACCGGGGCGCCGAGCGCGGCCATCAAGACACGCAGACCCTCGACCCACTCCTCCGCCTCCGCGAGCGACGCGAAGCCGTCGCGCCGGATCACCGTATCCGGCTCGATCGTGGTGATGGCGTCGAAGAGACCGTCGGGTCTGTCGCTGATCCGGTAGAAGACGCGGCGTGGCATGACCTGGGAGATAGGGCAAAGAACTGGCGTGATAAGATTGCGCGCGACTCTAAACCATAGGTTACGCCTGCGAGCATCATCCGAAAGGTGGGTGGACGGTTCGAAAAGCGGGGCTGCGCGCGATCCGCGCGTCGATTCCGCCCGGTTGCGACGATGGACCGGCCGGCGATAGGGTCCGCGCATGACAGAGCCAAGCCCGACCCGCCCCCGGTTCCAGACCTTCGACGACCCGAGCCATCGCAAGGGTGCGGAGCGGATCGAGGCCCTGCGCGCGGCCCTGCGCGAGACCGCCGTCGACGGGTTCGTGGTGCCCCGGGCCGACGAGCACCAGTCGGAATACGTGCCGGCCGACGCGGAACGGCTGGCGTGGCTCACCGGCTTCACGGGCTCGGCCGGAACCGCCCTGATCCTGATCGAGTCGGCCGCCCTGGTCGTCGATGGGCGCTACACCCTGCAGGCACCCGAACAAGTCGATACCGGGGTCGTCACCGTGGTGCCGCTGGCCGAATCGAACGCGGAGGCCTGGATCGCCGACAACCTCAAGCGCGATCAGGTTCTCGGCTACGATCCCTGGCTGCACACGTCGGACGGCGTCGCCCGCCTGGAGCGGGCCGCCGTGAAGGCGGGCGGGTCGGTGCGGCCCGTGCCGAACCTCGTGGACGCCGTCTGGGCAGGCCGTCCGAAGCCGCCGGCCGGGCCGGTGGTTCCCCATCCCCAGGCGTTCGCGGGTGAGTCGGTCGCCGACAAGCTCGCCCGGGTGCGCACGGCCCTGGCCGAGGGCGGCTGCGATGCCCTTGTGATCTCCGACCCGCACAACCTCGCCTGGGCGTTCAACCTGCGCGGCTCCGATGTCGGCCATACCCCTCTGGCGCTCGGCTACGCGATCGTTCCGCGCGAAGGGCGGGCACGGCTGTTCCTGGTCTCGCCAAACGTCGATCCGGCTCTGCGCACGGCCCTGGCGCCGGTCGCCGAGATCCTGTCGCGGGCCGACCTCGACGACGGGCTCGGTTCGCTCAGCGGCGTGCGCGTGCGGGTCGATGCCGCGACGGGCGCCGTCGCCCTGAAGGAGAAGATCGAGGCCGCGGGCGGGACCGCCGATGTCGGCAAGGACCCGATCACCGCCATGAAGGCGGTCAAGAACGCTGCCGAGATCGAAGGCGCCCGCGCCGCCCATATGCGCGACGGCGCGAGCGTCGTGCGCTTCCTGGCTTGGCTCGACGGCGCCGCCGCCGCGGGGGGCTTGAGCGAGATCGCCGCCGTGGAGGCCCTGGAAGACTTCCGCGCAGCCGGCGGCGACCTGCGCGACGTGTCGTTCCCAACGATCTCGGGCTCCGGCCCGAACGGCGCGATCGTACATTACAGGGTCACCCGTGCCAGCGACCGGACCGTGCGGGCTGGCGAGCTGTTCCTGATCGATTCCGGGGCGCAATACCCGGACGGCACCACCGACATCACCCGGACGGTCGCGGTCGGCGAGCCGACGGAGGCGATGCGCGAGCGGTTCACCCGTGTGCTGAAGGGGCACATCGCCATCGCCCGGGCGGTGTTTCCGAAGGGCACGACCGGCGCCCAGATCGACGCCTTCGCCCGCGCGCCGCTTTGGCAGGCGGGACTGGATTTCGACCACGGCACCGGCCACGGCGTCGGCGCCTTCCTGTCGGTCCATGAGGGGCCGCAGCGCATCGCCAAGACCGGGACCGTGGCGCTGGAGCCCGGCATGATCCTGTCGAACGAGCCAGGCTACTACGCGCCCGGCGCCTACGGCATCCGGATCGAGAACCTCGTCCTGGTCGAGCCGCGCGCGATCCCTGGTGGCGAGCGCCCGATGCTCGGCTTCGAGACCCTGACGCTCGCTCCCTACGACCGGCGGCTGATCCGCCCGGACCTGCTCGCGCCGGAGGAGCGGACCTGGATCGACGCCTATCACGCCCGGGTGCGCGACACCCTGGCACCGCTCGTCGATGCCGGAACCCGCGTGTGGCTGGAACGCGCCACCGCGCCGCTGGCGGGTTGAGGGCGGGGAGGCTTTGCTGGGCGCGCCCTTGTGCAGGCGCAGGCAGCACGACAGAGTAGACAGACCGCTTGGTGGACCTCGTTCGCTCAAGCAACGCGCGGCCAAGCTTTTCGAGGGTGCTTGACCATGCCCCGACGCTCACAGGATCTCGCCGAGGTCGCGAAAAAGGCTGCCAATGCGTCCTTCGGGAGCGCTCTGGTGCAGAAAGTTTGCCTCGGCGATATGGAAGGGTCTGACGGCGAAGACGTCAGGCGCGTCCAACTGATCGTCTCGGACGACGCGACGGACCAACTCGACGGCGACAAGCTGCTCGATGCCGGCCTAGCTATCAGCCAAGCTTTGCGGAAGGCGGGCGAGCCGTTGCGTATCGTCGTCCAGTACGCTGAACAGCGCGAGCTTGACGAACTTGACGCTGATTAATCCTGACCATCTGTTCGTACAGGCAGATGCTTTTCTTCTTCAAATCGATCGTGGCTCGTTACGTCAAGCCGAGTTGCGTCGGGCATTTTCGAATGTCTACTACGGATTGTTTCACGCGATCTTGACTGCCGCAGTTGATGAGGTGGTCGGCAGAAGCGTGCGAGGAAGTCCTATTGGGACCCTGGCCTATCGCTCAATATCCCATCAGCGATTGAGAATTCTATGCGAATAAATTGAAAAAAATCTCGAACAGAAGATCAAATCTTGCGAACCCATCGGCGGGTTCGATGTTTATATGCGAACGATAGCCCGGCCGGTAATTGAGTTGCAGGACAAGCGGCACGCCGCCGACTACGATCCGTCCCTGTCGTTCTATGCAAACCGACGCGCGGGCGGCCCTCCAGACGGCCCGATCCGCGGTCAACCGGCTGGCCCATCTGAGGGCGGATCAGCGACGGGCGTTCCTCAATCTCATCCTGTTCGAGCCCCGCTGAGCGATCCCAGCGGCGTCATGGTCTCGGCCTCACCGCGCTGAGCGGAGGACAGGGCGCTGACCCCCGCGCTATAAGAGGCCTCGTCACGGAAAAGCCCGCGCCGGTCCCGAAGACATCCGGGTGAAACCGCGACGGCCCCGCGCGCGAAGGGACAGCATGATCCGCCGCCTCGCCTTCCTGCTCCTGATGCTCGCCGCGAGCCTGTCGGCTGCGTCCGCGCAGGGGTTCCGCACGCCGCCCGACCTCGTGCGGGCGAGCCTCGTGGCCGAGCCGGTCGCGGTGGCCGGGGCGCAGCCGTTCACCCTGGCGGTGCGGATGCAGGTGAAGCCGGGCTGGCACGTCTACTGGCGCAATCCGGGCGATTCCGGCCTGCCGCCGGAGGTGACGTGGACCCTGCCGGCGGGCTTTAACGCGGGCGCGATCCGGTGGCCGGCCCCCGAGCGCATCGCGATCGCGACGCTGATGAACTACGGATACGAGGGCGAGGTCACCCTGCTCGTGCCGGTCACGCCGCCGCCGAGCCTCGACCCGGCCGATCCGGTGCGGATCCAGGCCAAGCTGACCTATCTGGTCTGCGAGACGGAATGCGTCCCGGGCTCCGCCGACCTCGCCCTCACCCTGTCGGTGGGCGAGCCCCGGCCCGATGCCGAGCAGGCCGCCCTGTTCGAGCGCGCCCGCACCGCCTTGCCCACCCCGGCGCTCTGGCCGCTGCAACTCTCGAGTCAGGGCGACACCCTGCAGCTCGACTTCGCCGCGCCCGGCCTCAAGCCCGAGACCATCAAGGCCGCATCGTTCTTCCCCTATTCCGAGACCGCGATCGATAACGCCGCCGCCCAGGTGATGCGCGTCGACGAATCCGGACTGCACCTCACCCTCGCCCGGAGCACCCCTACGGATCCGGCACCGGCGGCCCTGCCGGGCGTGCTCACCGTGGACGAGGAGACCGGCGGCGGCACGCACCGCCTCGCCTTCGCGTACGGGGACGAGCCGGTGCTGCCGGCCCCTGCGGCTGCGCCCGAGGCTTCCGCCGCAGCCCAACCGGTCGCCCCGGTTTTCGACGCGCTGACCCTGGCGACCGCGGCGGGCCTGGCCTTCCTGGGCGGGCTGATCCTCAACCTGATGCCCTGCGTCTTCCCCGTCCTGTCGATCAAGGTGCTCGGCCTCGTGCGGCATGCCGGCGAGAGCGCGGCGCGCGTGCGCCTGCACGGCCTCGCCTACACGGCGGGCGTGCTGGCGAGCTTCCTCGGCCTCGCCGGCCTGCTGCTCGCCCTCAAGGGCGGCGGGGCCGCGATCGGCTGGGGTTTCCAGCTGCAATCGCCTTCCGTGGTGGCCGGGCTCGCCTATCTGCTGCTCGCCATGGGCCTGAGCCTGTCGGGAATGGTCCATGTCGGCGGACGGCTCGCCGGCATCGGCGACGGGCTGGCCCGGCGCTCGGGCCTGAGCGGCTCGTACTTCACGGGCGTGCTCGCGACCCTGGTCGCGACCCCCTGCACGGCGCCGTTCATGGGCTCGGCCGTGGGTTTCGCGCTGACCCAGAGCGCCGGCGTCGCGCTTGCGGTGTTCGCCTGCCTGGGCCTGGGCCTCGCCCTGCCCTTCCTAGCGCTGACCCTGTGGCCGCCGGCCCTGCGGGCGCTGCCGCGGCCGGGGGCCTGGATGGAGACCCTCAAGCAGGTTCTGGCCTTCCCGGTCTACGCCACGGTGGCGTGGCTGATCTGGGTCCTGGCCCAGCAGGTCGGCCCGCAGGGGCTGCTGGCGGCGCTGATCGGCCTCGTGCTGGTGGGCTTCGCGGCCTGGGCCTGGGAGCACGGACGCGCCGCGGCCCCGCGGGTCGGCCCCATCGTCCAGGGCGTCGCGCTGCTC
>NZ_VRVD01001250.1:0-581 GCF_008040015.1 Methylobacterium sp. WL18
GCCCGGGGCGGCGCGTGGCAGGCGGCCGTCGAGGCCGGTCGCCAGCAGGGCGTGGAGCTGGGCGACCGCGGGGGCCGGATCGTAATCGGGCAGGATCGCGCGGCCGACGATGATCCCCTTCATCAGCGGGGCGACCAGCCCGTAGAGCCGGTCCGGGTCGCAATCCGGGCTGGTGGCCAGCGCCGCGAAGGTTTCGGTGAACCAGTCCCGGGTCTCCGCCTCGGACCGGGCGGTCAGGTCGGAGATGGCGGGGTTGCGGGTGGCCTCCGACCAGATCTCCATGCGCAGCACCGCGGCCTCCCGGGTGATCGACACGAAGTAGCGCGCGATGAGGTCGAGCAGGGCCGCGCGCGGGTCGCCGCCGTGCCCCATCTCTTCGACGAGCTGGATGCCGCGCTCGCGCTCGCGCTCCACCAGCCCGACGACCAGGGCTTCCTTGGATTCGAAGTAGCGGTAGAAGTTGCCCGGGCTCATCGCGGCCTCGCGGGCGAGGTCCTGCATCGTGGCCCGGTGGAAGCCGTTGCGCACGAAGCAGGCCTCGGCGGCGTCGAGGATGTGTTCGCGCCGCGCGGCCTGGCCGG
>NZ_VRVD01001251.1:0-580 GCF_008040015.1 Methylobacterium sp. WL18
TGGCCGGATGCGCCATCGCCCCCGGGGGCCGGGGCCTGCGCCGCAACGCCCGACGCCCACAGGGCGAGCGTCACGGCCGCGATCATCCGGTTGGTTCTGAACACGCTGCGTCCTCTGAGGAAGGGCCGGGCCGAGCCGACGCATCGGCAAGACCGCGACCGTATCGGCCGGATTCGGGCCCGCCGTCGGCGAGACCCTGCCTGCGGACAGCACCCTGCCGAAGGACCTGGGCGAAGTTATGGACCCTCGGGGCCGGCCGGCAAGTTCCGCGCCGATGCTTGTGCGAGCGCCCGAGAGGCGCGCTGGCGCGCATGTGTCTGGTTTTCGCCGCAACCCGAGCGTAGACAGCCGACGATAAGCTTCTGCGAGCTGCGGAAACCACCGCGGCCCCTTGCGAGGACTACACGATGTCGACCCTCCCCTCGTCGGTCTGCGCCACTGCGCGCGGCCTCGCGCTCTGCGCCGCCCTGGCCGGCCTGGTGGCCGGCTGTCAGGCGCTCGGCGGCGGGGGCGGCGTGATGCCGGAAACCGAGGTCGGGCTGCCGCCCTCGCTGCGCGGCTCCCTGCCCAACCGCGAGGC
>NZ_VRVD01001252.1:0-580 GCF_008040015.1 Methylobacterium sp. WL18
GGCCCGGGCCGGGCGGCGCTCGGCGCCCTCCGCCGCGGGGGGGAGTGCCTCGACCCAGGTCTGGCCGGTGGCGTAGCGGCCGGGGAAGCTGTCGACGAGATAGAACGCCTTGGTCAGGACGTGGTCGAGGGGCACCGGCTCCAGCTCCGGCACTTCGAGGGTCGCCAGCATCTTGCGCAGGTAGGCCGCCTCCGGGGAGGGCGGCCCGCCCGGGCGGGTCGTGAGCGCGTCGCGGGTATCGAACAGGACCGTGCCGCCGTTGCGCATGAACGCGTCGATCTTGCGGATCGCCGTCTCCGAGGGCTGGGGCCGCGACGGCGCGATCGGCCAGTAGATCAGCGGGTAGAAGGCGAGCTCGTCCTTGGCCGGGTCGATCCCGGCGGGCTCGCCCGGTTCGAGGGCGGTGCGCGAGGCAAGCATCTGGGTCAGGCCGGACAGGCCGGTCCGGCTCGCCTCATCAACGGCGGCGTCGCCGGTGATCACGTAGGCCAGCCGGGTGACCAGCGCCGATTCGATGCCGTTCGGCCGGTTGGCCGCGGGCTCCTCGGCGCGCAGCGGCTGCGCCGGCAGGGCGGCGAAC
>NZ_VRVD01001253.1:0-579 GCF_008040015.1 Methylobacterium sp. WL18
CCGCAGGTCGAGGCGCCGGCTCCCCGGCAGGCGGGCGCCGTCCTGCGCCTCGATCGAGGCCGCCAAGACGGCGAAGCGCTCCGGGGCGTCGGGGCCGAGGGCCGTGGCGTCGATCGCCAGGATCAGCTGTCCGGTGCCGGGCGGGTCCCCCGCGGCGTCGAGGAACGAGCTGGCCTCGGCGGCGAAGCGGGCACCGGTGAGCCCGGCCGCCAGGAGTTCCACCATCAAGGCGAGCGCCGTGCCCTTGGCGTCGCCGAGCGGCGCCATCGTGCCGTCGAGGGCCGCGGCGGGATCGGTGGTCGGGCGTCCCGCGGCATCGAGCGCCCAGCCCTCCGGGATCGCTTCGCCGCGCTGCTTCGCGCCGACGATGCTGGCCCGGGCGACCTTCGACAGGGCGAGGTCGATCACGATGGGTGCCCGACCGGGTAGCGGGCAGCCGAAGGCCAGCGGGTTGGTGCCGAACACTGCCCGGCTGCCACCCCAGGGCGCCATGGCGGCGGGGGTGTTGGCGAACAGGATCGCGACGCACCCGGCCTCGGCCAGCGCCTCGACAGGCAGGCCGGCCGCCCCGCAATGATG
>NZ_VRVD01001254.1:0-578 GCF_008040015.1 Methylobacterium sp. WL18
GTGCGGCCGCATTCGGGCGCGTCCGCACCGGAGCCGCGGACGCGCCGAAAGCTATCCCGCAGGATCGCCCGGTCCGGATCGCGATGATCCTCTATCCGGGCATGACCGCCCTCGACCTTGTCGGCCCCCAGGCGCTGCTCGCCGGGCTGGCCCCCGGCAGCCTGTACTGCGTCGCGCGATCCGCGGGTCCGGTCGCCAGCGACACGGGCCTGAGCCTGGTGGCGACCCACACGTTCGAAACCTGCCCGCCCGATCTCGACGTCCTGCTGGTTCCGGGCGGCGACGGCAGCCCCGAGCAGATGCGCGACGCGGCCCTGCTGGACTTCCTGCGGGCCCGCGCGCCCGGCACGACCTGGCTGACGAGCGTCTGCACCGGCTCGCTGATCCTCGGGGCGGCCGGCCTGCTCAGGGGCTACCGCGCCACCTCGCACTGGTGCGTGCGCGATGCGGTGCTGCCGCTGCTCGGCGCCGTGCCGGTGGCCGAGCGGGTGGTGTTCGACCGCGATCGGGTCACCGCGTCCGGCGTCTCGGCCGGGCTCGATCTCGGGCTGGCGCTGGCCGCCCGCCTGCGTGGCCCC
>NZ_VRVD01001255.1:0-575 GCF_008040015.1 Methylobacterium sp. WL18
CACCTCGCTGGCCGAGGCCGCCCGCGCCGGCGGCCCGAATGCCGAAGGTGCGGCGGCGGGCTTGAGCCGGCTCTCGCTCGGCGAAGATCCCGAGCGGGTCTCGGCGTTGGATTACGACCGGCTGTGGTCCGGGACCGACCTCTGGGTCGATGGCTACGGCGACCTCGTGGCGCGGCGCTTCGCCGACCTGCCGGTGCGGCTGAGCTGTCCGGTGCAGGCGATCGACTGGTCCGGCAAGACCGTCCGGATCGAGATGGCCGGCGGCAGCCTCGCGGCTTCGGCGGCGATCGTCACGGTGCCGGTCGGCGTGCTGAAATCCGGGGCGATCCGGTTCACTCCGGGCCTGCCCGATGGCACAACGGCGGCCCTGGATGGCCTGCACATGGGCGCCTACACCAAGGTCGGCCTGCGGCTCGACCCCGCCAAGGTCGATCCGGCGGCGCTCGGCGACGCCGTGTCGGTGCTCACCGGCGGGCCGACGGTGTATTTCGAGATGGGCCCGTTCGGCCGCGCCATCGCGGTGGCCAATCTCGGCGGCGACCTCGCCCGGGACCTGTGCCGCGCGGGCGAACCGG
>NZ_VRVD01001256.1:0-574 GCF_008040015.1 Methylobacterium sp. WL18
CCTGCCGGCCCGTGGGGCCGTTCCCGGGGCCGGTCGGCGCGGTCGTCCGCCACCGGGCCACGGGCGCCTGGATCGCTGTGTTCATGGCCAAGGTCGGCGGCACCTTCGCACGCTCCGGCTTCTACTGGACCACCTCGCGCGACCTGCTCGCCTGGGACACGCCGCGCCTGCTCCTCGAAGGCGCGACCCTGTACGACGATCCCTGCATGGCGACCGCGCCGCTGATCGCCTACCCGTCGCTCCTCGATCCGGGCGCGCGGGGCCGCAACTTCGACGATGTCGGCGACGGAGCGCTGCTGACCTACGCGACCCTGCGCGTCGAGGGCTGCACGATCACCTCCGACCGGGACCTGGTGCGCCGCCCGGTGGCGATCCGGGTCTGGCCTTGAGGGGCGCGTCCCGAAATACGCGGCTCTACTGACCGGTCCGCCCCACCTGGGGGCCGCCGCGCGCGCTCCGGCCTTGCCGTGCTCCGGAGGGAGGGCGATACCCGAGGATCCGCCGCCAGAGGATCCCGGATGCCCGAGGAGATGACGCGCCGCCCGGTCGGGGCCGGAGCCGCCCGGTCCCGCGA
>NZ_VRVD01001257.1:0-573 GCF_008040015.1 Methylobacterium sp. WL18
GGTCCGGGCGCGCGGCCCGTCAGCCGGCGGGCGCCGCGTCGAACCCGTCGTAATAGTCGAAGAAGACCCGCTCCGGGTCGTGCCGGCTGCGCAGGGCACAGAGCCGCTGCCATTTCTCGGGCGTGAAGGCGCGCGCGACGCTATCCGGATTCTCGATCGTGTTGCTCTCGCCCAGGTAGCAGCCCACCGTGAACGGCCTCAGCGCCCCGACCATGGCCCGGTGCCAGTCCGTGTTGGTCCGGTCGTCGGCCGCCTCGTGCCACATCGTCCACGGGCCGCCATACACCGCCGAGGACATGGAGCAGGCCATGTCCTTCTGCGCGGCCGGGACATCGGGGCCGCAGAAGATCGTGAGCAGGAACACGCTCGTGGTCGACGGCGCCGACGGCAGCAGCGGCAGGACGGCCTCGATCAGGTCCCCGGGGCTGTGATTCGAATACGTCGCCTCGACCCGGGACCGGAGCCCGTCCGGCCACAGCGCGCCGGACATGTCGAACAGCTGCTCAAAGGTGAGCGGCACGGCGCGCTCCGTTGCGAGCGGCGCCACCGGCGCGCGGTCCAGGGGCTCCAGGG
>NZ_VRVD01001258.1:0-570 GCF_008040015.1 Methylobacterium sp. WL18
CCGCGCCTCCTCGGTGAGCGGCAGGGCTTGGCCCGTCAGCGCCTCGGCCCGGACCAGCAGCCGCGCGATCGCGCCCGGGTCGAGGGCCCGGAACAGCAGCACCCGGGCCCGCGACAGCAGGGCGGCGTTGAGCTCGAAGGACGGGTTCTCCGTGGTGGCGCCGACCAGCGTGACGGTGCCGTCCTCCATCACCGGCAGGAAGGCGTCGAGCTGCGCCCGGTTGAACCGGTGGATCTCGTCGACGAACAGCAGGGTCGCCTGCCCGGTCGCCCGGCGCTTGCGCGCGGCCTCGAACACCTTGCGCAGGTCGGGCACGCCCGAGAAGATCGCCGAGATCTGCTCGAAATGCAGGTCGGTGCCCTGGGCCAGGAGCCGCGCCACCGTGGTCTTGCCGGTGCCGGGCGGCCCCCAGAAGATCAGCGAGCCGAGGCTCTTTCCGCGCAGCAGCCGGGTGAGGCTGCCGCCCTCCCCGGTCAGGTGCTCCTGGCCGACGACCTCAGCCAGGCTTTGGGGGCGCAGCCGGTCCGCGAGCGGGCGGCTGGCCTCCGCGACGGGGGCGTGGCCGGAATC
>NZ_VRVD01001259.1:0-570 GCF_008040015.1 Methylobacterium sp. WL18
GTTGAGCCTCGCCCTCCCGGCGGATGCGGTCGCGGAGACCGTGCTGCGCCGCGGCGGCTTCGTACCCGCCGAGCCGGACGGGCTGGTCTGGCGCTCGGTCGAGCGTTCCGGCCTCGACGGCGCCGCCCTGCTGGGGGCACTGCGGGCGCAGGGGGTTCCGGTGGCCGAGGTGCGGGTCCGCGCCCCGCGGCTGGAGGCGCTGTATCTCGATGCGGTCCGGCCCCGGGACGTCGCGGACCGCGCAGCCTCCGAGCCGCGCCGGGCGGGGGCCGCCGGATGATCGGCGCCGCGTTCCGGGTGATGGCGTTGAGCCTCCTGCGCGACCGCGCCGCGCTGGTGATGGCTTTCGTGCTACCCACCGTGATCTTCTCGATCTTCGCAGCGATCTTCTCCGGGGCGACCGGCGACCGGATCCGCATCCATCTCGGGCTCGCCGACTTCGCCCGGACGGCGGCGACGCAGCGCCTTGCCGACGCCCTCGTGGCCGACCCGTCCCTGCGCGTCACCCGCCTGCCGGCAACCGATCTGGCGGAGGTGATCCGGGCGGTGCGCTCCGGCGCGGTCGACGTG
>NZ_VRVD01000125.1:0-9749 GCF_008040015.1 Methylobacterium sp. WL18
ATGTCCCGGGCGCGGTCGCGGCGCTCGCGCAGCCGGCCGATCAGGTCGGCGATGCCCCCGTCATCGGCGTCGCGCAGTTTCGGGTGGTGGGAGCGGGCGACGAGGTCGGCCTCGTCGGCGCTGAGGAGGCGGGCTTCCTGGCGGCTCGATACGGACATGGATACTCCGGGTTGGAGGGATGGACTGGATCAGTCGGCGGCGAGGTCCGGCGCGCGGCGCAGGGCGGTCTCGCGCAGGGACCGGTCGGCGTAGGTGCCCTGCACGGCCGCGCGACCGCCGTGGTCGAACAGGTCGAGCATCAGGGCACTGTGGATGAAGCCGAGATGGCTGAAGGCCTGCGGGAAGTTGCCCAGGAAGGTCCCGTCCTCGGCGGCTTCCTCGGCGTAGAGCCCGACATCGTTCTGCAGCGCCCGTAGGGCGTTGAACCGAGTCCGCGCCTCCGCATCACGGCCCAGCCAGAGCAGCGCGTCGACGAGCCAGAAGGCGCAGAGCAGGAACGTGCCCTCGTGGCCGGGCAGGCCGTCGTCGGCCCGGTAGCGATAGACGAGGTGGCCGTGGCCGAGTCGCTCGATCACCACATCCACGGTCCGGGCGAAGGCCGCCGCGTCGACGGGGAAGCCGACCATCGGAGCCATCAGCAGGGCGGCGTCGACGTCGTCGCCGCCGATATATTGCGGGTAGTAGCCGTCCCGGTGGATGGCCTCGCCGTTCACGCAGGCGACGATCCGGTCGCGCTCCCGGCACCAGGTCTCCCGGGGGCCGAACAGGCGGATCGCCCGGTCGAGCGCGACCCAGTTCATGATCGCGGCGTGCAGGTAGCGCTGCTCGGGTTTGCGCGGCTCCCACAACCCGGCATCGGGCGTGTGCCAATGGGCGGCCGAGATGTCGGCGAGCCGGGCCCCGTGGCCGTGCATCGCCTCCGGCAGGGTGCCGCCGAGCCGCGTGTAGAGGTAGAGCAGGTCGAGCACCTGCCCGTAGGCGTCGGCCTGGTGCTGCTCGGCCGCCTCGTTGCCGGCCCGCACCGGCGCGCTGCCGCGCCAGCCCTCGAAATGCGCGATGGTGGTCTCGGTGAGATCGCCCTCCCCGGAGACGCTGTAGAGCGGCCGCAACCGGCCCTCCGCGCGCTCGCACAGGTCGGTCACGAACCCGAAGAAGGCTTCCGCCTCGCGCAGCATCCCGAACTTCTTCAGGACGTAGAAGGACAGGCACGCGTCCCGGATCCAGCAGAACCGGTAATCCCAGTTGCGGATGCCGCCGATCTCCTCCGGCAGCGAGGTCGTGGCCGCCGCGACGATCGCCCCGGTCGGCGCGTAGGTCAGCGCCTTCAGGACCAGCGCCGAGCGGATCAGCTCGTCGGCGAGCGGCCCGGTATAGGCCGCGTCCTGCGTCCACAGCACCCAGGCGCTGCGGGTCCGCTCCATCAGGGCGCGCGTGTCCGGCGGCGTCCGGGGCAGCGCGTCGGCGTAGAGGCTGAAGCTGCGCTCCTGGCCGGCCGCCAGGGTGAAGCGGACGGCCGCGCCCTCCCCGTCCGGGGCCATCGCGACGTCCGCGAGGAGGCCCGGGCATCCCGGCGTCACCACCCGGCCGCCCTCGATCGCCGGCGGCGTGAAACCTTCGGCAAAGCCCGCCAGCGGCCGGTACTCGACCACCATCGGGACCTGGCCGGACACGCCGCCGACGCGCCGCACCAGGCGCGGCCGGTCCGGCCCGCCCTCCGGCCCGACCATGAAGTCGTGCAGGGTGACGAAGCCGTCCTGGGTGGTGAAGGTGGTCTCCAGGATGTTGCTGCGACTCAGGTATTGCCGCGTCGTCTCGTACCGGCCCGCCGGGCGGATGGTGAAGTGGCCGCCGCGCCGCCGGTCGAGCAGCCGCGAGAAGGTCGGGGCGGCGTCGAAGCGCTCCAGGCAGGCCCAGTCGATCGCCCCGTCGCGGGCGACCAGGGCGCAGCCCTCGCAATTCCCGATCAGGGCATAGGCCTCGATCGGCTGGTAGGGGCGCTGGCCCGCATCGGACATGAAGACTCCTTCTGGCCGCGCCGGCGATCCGGCTGCGGCGTGGGGATGGGACGGGTTCGGAGTGCTGGGCCGGATCAGGCGCCGAGCCGGAAGGCCGGTTCCAGCAGGCCGCGGGCGCCGACATCGACCAAAAAAGTCCGGCCGTGTTCGGGATCGGCGGCGCGCTCGGCCGCGTCCATGCCCTCGTAGGCGGAGGTGACCAGCAGCCGGTCGAGGTCGCGGCCCGCGAAGGTCGGGCAGGTCGGCTGCCGCACCGGGACCGGCACGGTGCGGACACGCTCGCCGGCGGGACTGTAGGCATCGAGGCAGGCGGCGCCGAACCGGGCGGTCCAGATCAGGCCCTCGGCATCGGTGGCGGCCCCGTCGATGCCGCCTTCGCCGCCGCGATGATCGTAGAGGGTCTCGATCGGGCCTTTCGGCAGGCCGGTCCTGGGATCGAGCGCCACCCGACGCAGCACGCCCTCGTCGGTGTCCACGAAGTAGCCGGTGGCGCCGTCCGGCGAGAAGCTGATGCCGTTCGGGATGGTCAGGCCGCCGAACAGGCGCCGCACCCGGGTGCCGGCGACATGGTAGATCGAGCCGCGCCCCTTGGCGGCGTCCCGGTCCATCGTGCCGATCCAGAGCGCACCGCACGGATGTATGCGTCCGTCGTTGGAGCGGTTGCTCTTCATCTCCTCTTCGAGCGGGCACAACATCCGGATGTCGCCATCCCGGATCGCCCGCACGTAGAGGCCGTCCTCGGCCGAGAGCAGCTGGTGGAAGCCGTCGATCGCCGCCACGTCGCTGACCTGGAACGGCAGGACATGGACCAGCGCCTTGCGGGATCCGGCGACCGGCTTCTCGAACAGGCGCGCTTCTAGGATGTCGACCCACCACGCCGTGTCGGTGCGCGGATCGTAGCTCGGACCTTCACCGAGATGGCAGCGGACCTGGCTCAGAACGCAGGCGTCTTGCAAACAATCCAAATGACCTATCCCGTTGGTTCCGATCGCGCATCAGGGTGGTTGGACGGTGGCTCAGCACGCGTCGCAGACGCTGCCGAGGACGGAGTCGAGCTCCTTCTGGCGCTTCGTCCGCTCGTTCGGGTCGTGCAGCGGGGCGGCCGCGCGGCCCGGCGGGACCGTCTGGCCCACCGACGAACGGTAGGGCGCGTTCACCGTCGTCTCGGGACCGCCGCCCGTGCCCGTGAAGGGGCCGGCCTGCGCCGCGTTCAGGCACGCCGGCGCCGCGATCAGGCCGAGGATCAGTCCGGCTCGCTTCAGGCTCGTGCGTGTCATGGCGTGACGTCTCCTCAGTTCCCTTCGGGTTGATGTCCGATTCTGTCTCGTACGGACCGCCCTCGCTGACGACGGCCGCGACGCGCTCCCTCCCCCGTGCGGGAGAGGGTCGGGGTGAGGGGCGCGGCGCTTACGGCGCGGACGCACCCGTCACGCTGTTCCGCTCCTGGGCGGGGGGCGGATCCCGCGGCCGATCAGCAGCGGTTTCCGCCGGCGGTCTGGCCGTACTGCTTGACGGGACGCGTCTGCTGGTTGGCGTTGCCCTCGGCCGCCGAGCTCATCGGGCAGCCCTCGTAGTAGGGGTTGTCGTGGACGCCAAGGCCGAGCGAATGGGTGGCTTCGACGTCGTAGGGCGCGAAGCCGGTCCAGCGGGCGCCGTTGTCGGCCATGGCAGACGAGATCGGGGCAACGCCAAGGACAAGGGCGGCCACGGCGGCGGCGATACGGGTCTTCATAGATATACTCACGCTCTTACAAGTACGGTTCGATTGGTCGAACCCGTTTCCTCTTGCTTGAGACAGATATGGGGACGCCAATCCCATCGTGACGTGCCGGCGCGCACGCACCGGCGGGGATTAAAAATTGGCGGCGCCTTCTCGCGACTTCGCGCGTATTGGGCCGCCATTTTGCAACTTTTGATAATGAAGTTGGCTGCGCGCGCGCCGGAACGCCGGCCTCAGGCTGGCATGGCGGGCTGGATGAGGGCGCGCCCGTGCAATGCGGAGCGGCATCATGCCGACGCGGCCGACCATCATTCCGGGTCTTCGATCCGAAGCCCGGAACGAGGACGCGCCTTATCCCTCGGTCGTCACAACGCAGTGACGGTCAGAGAACCTTCGCCCGCACCGTGGTGACGACGATCTCGGCCACGATCACCACCGCGAAGATCGCGGCCAGCACCACGGCGACCTGATCCCAGTAGAGCAGGTTCAGGGCCGTATCGAGCGCGACCCCGATGCCGCCTGCCCCGACGAGGCCGAGCACGGCGGATTCGCGGATGTTGATGTCCCAGCGGAACAGCGCGATCGACCAGAAGGCCGGCTTCACCTGCGGCCAGTAGCCCATCAGCAGCGTGGCCCGCCGCCCCGCGCCCGCGGCCTGCAGGGCCTCGATCGAGCCGCGGTTCGATTCCTCCAGCGCCTCGGCCAGGAGCTTGCCGGTGAAGCCCACCGAGCGCAGGGCGATCGCCAGCGTGCCGGCGAGCGGCCCCGGGCCGAACACCGCCACGAACAGCAGCGCCCAGACCAGGGAATTCACCGACCGGGAGGTCACGAACACGAACTTGGCGAACAGGTTCAGGGGCAGGCTGGGGGTGATGTTGCGGGCGGCGAGCAGCCCGATCGGCACCGCGATCACGATGGCGATCAGCGTGCCGAGCGTCGCGATGTGCAGGGTCTCCACCAGCGCGCGGAGCGTCGGCCCGATATAGCCGGCATCCATCGGCCACATCCGGCCGAACAGGTCGGCCATCTGCTCGGGGGCGTCGTAGAGGAATTCCGGGATCACCTCGATCGTGCGCAGGCTCGCCACGAAGGCGGCCACCGCGAACAGCGTGAAGGCGAGGCGCGCCAGCCGCTTCCACGGCGAGAAGCGCTGCCAGCGCCGCGGCGGGGCCGCGAGGGCGGCTCCGGCGCTCACTGGAACACCTTCCGGGCCCAGCCCGAGACGATCTCGGCCACCATGATCAGCGCCACGATGACGATCAGGATCGCCAGCACCACGTCGTAGTCGAAGCGCTGGTAGGCGGTGAACAGGGTCGCCCCGATGCCGCCGCCGCCGACGATCCCGACCATGGTCGAGTTCCGCAGGTTGGAATCAAGCTGGTAGGTCGCGAAGCCGATGAAGCGCGGCAGCACCTGCGGCTGCACGCCCATGATCAGCGTCGACAGGAAGCCGGCGCCGGTCGCCCGCACCGCCTCGACCTGCTTCAGGGAGATCTCCTCGATCGCCTCGGCGAACAGCTTGGCGATGAAGCCGACGGACGCGACGATCAGCGCCATCACGCCGGCCAGCGCCCCGAAGCCGATCGCCTTCACGAACAGGATCGCCACGATGATCGGGTGGAACGACCGGCACAGGGCGATCAGCGCCCGGGTCGGCCACGTCACCCAGGCCGGCATCAGGTTGCGGGCGGCCAGGAAGCCGATCGGCAGGGCGATCACGATCCCGATCACCGTGGCGATCACGGCGATCTGCACGCTCTCGACGATGCCGGACTGGATCAGCTCCCACCGGGAGAAGTTCGGCGGGAACATCCGGGCCAGGAACTGCCGGCCGTGGGTGAGCCCGGTGGCGAAGCGCTCGGGGGCGAAGCCGAGCTGGCTGGCGGCGTAGACCGCGTAGAGCGCGAGCAGCAGCCAGCCGGCCCGGGCGGTCCAGTTGGGGCGGAAGGCACGTTTTTGCGGGATGGCCACGCCTGGGACAGGTGCGGTCATCGGATAGACCGGACCATGACACGCGCCCTCCCTCCCCCCTCTGCGGGGGAGGGTGGCCCCTGCGTCAGCAGGGGTCGGGAGAGGGGCAGCGCGACGATGCAGAATGTGTCCGACGTCGCGACCTTTCCGGATAGGGCGCTCCCCTCTCCCCCCCTGCTGCGCAGGGTACCCTCCCCCGCAGAGGGGGGAGGGAGGGCCCGCGAGCCAGAAAGTCGTGTCCGAGGACAGCTCAAATCCGACATGGCGCTCATTCGAGCCAGTTCTCGCCGCCGTAGATGCCGCGCAAATCGCGCTCGCTCAGGCGGTCGGGCGGACCGTCATAGACGACGTGCCCGCCCGACATGCCGACGATCCGCGTGGCGAAGCGCTGGGCCAGCGCCACGTTGTGGATGTTGACCACCACCGGCACCCCGCGCTCGGCCGCGAGCCGGGACAGGATCTCCATGATCTCCACCGAGCTCTTGGGGTCGAGCGACGAGGTCGGCTCGTCGGCCAGCACGATCTCGGGCTCCTGCATGATCGCCCGGGCGATGCCGACCCGCTGGCGCTGGCCGCCCGACAGGGCGTCGGCCCGGCGGGTGGCGAAGCCGGCGAGCCCGACGGACTCGAGGAGGTCGAAGGCGCGCTGGATATCGGCCTCGGGGAACCGGCGCAGCCACGCCCGCCAGACCGGCACGTAGCCGAGGCGCCCGCACAGCAGGTTCTCCATCACGGAGAGACGCTCGACCAGGTTGTATTCCTGGAACACCATGCCGATCCGCCGCCGCGCCCGGCGCAGGGGGCGGCCGGACAGCTTGGCCAGATCCTCGCCGCGGAACAGGATCTCGCCCGCGGTGGGCTGCACCAATCGGTTGATGCACCGGATCAGCGTGCTCTTGCCGGTGCCGGACGGACCGATGATCGCGGTGAGGCCGGTGCCCGGCACCACGAGGTCGATGCCCCGCAGGACCGGCTGCCCGGCCCGGTATTCCTTGACGAGCCCGCGGATCACCAGGGCGCGCGGATCCTCCGCCCGCACCTCGGTCCCGGGCGCGCGCAGCGCAGCGGACGCGGTCACGGCTTGCGTCACGGCTTGGCTTGGCCTTCGGCCTTCTTGCGCGCGGCCTCGGCCTCGCGGGCGGCCTCGCGCTCGTAGGCCGCCTTGTTGTAGGGCGTGCCCGACTCCTCCGCGACCTTGCGCACGATGGCCCAGTCCTTGAGGTAGGTGATCGGCGCGAACCGGTCGTCGCCCTCGAAATCCTTCACCATGTCGGGCGGGAAGCGGAAGTCGTAGAAGCACTGCTTCAGCTTCTCGGCGAGTTCCGGCTTGAGATCGTGCGCGTAGGCGAAGCCGGAACTCGGAAACTTCTCGCTGGTGTAGATGATCCGATAGTCGTCGCCCTTGATCGTGCCGCGGGCGACCATCCGGTTGAACACGTCGGAGGCCACGGGCGCGGCGTCGTAATCGCCGGTGCCGACGCCGAGCGCCGACTTGTCGTGACCGCCCGAGTAGACGATCTTGTAGTCCTCGCCGGGCTTGAGGCCCTGCTCGGGGAACAGCGCCTTCGGGGCGAGGTTTCCGGAATTCGACGACGGGGCGGTGTGGGCGACGCGCTTGCCCTTGAGGTCGGCGAGCGTCTTGTACGGGCTGCTCGCCTTCACGACGACGATCAGGTTGTAGCCCTCGGCCCCCTTCTCGGTCCCCTTGGCGGCGAACGGCACCGCGCCCGCCATGTTCACGGCAAAGCCCAGCGGCCCGGTGGAGAAGCCCGCCACCGTGAGCCGCCCCGAGCGCATCGCCTCGATCTCGGCCGAGTTCGACTGGACCGGATAGTAGACGACCCGCTTGCCGGTGCATTGCGACAGGTGGGCGGTGAACGGCTTGAACGCGTTCTCGTAGACCGCCGGGTCTTCCACCGGCGTGTAGGCGAACACGATGACGCTCGGATCGCGGGTCTTGGCCGGGATGTCGGCGACGAGGTCCTGGTTCGTGTCGCAATAGGTGTCGTCGAGCTGGCCGCGATTGGCACATTCGGCGGCCCGCGCCGGCGACAGCGAGCCGAATCCGCAGAGCAGCGCCAAGGCTGCGCCGTACCGAGCGAGTGTCACGCGTCTCTCTCCCTGCGGGGCGGTGCCGTGCGGCCCGCGCCGTCCCGTCGTCACCCGGTTGGGGCGACGCTTCCCTTGCCCAACTTGTAGGTGGCGGGCTTCGGATTAGGCAAGGCGGGATGCGCGTGGGGGGTGAAGGAAAGCCGGCTTATGACAGGGTTGACGGGCGGCGTTTTGGTGGAAGACGCCGATCCGCTCGACAAGACATTGCAGAGTCACGCATGACCCGGTGCGGGTGGATTCTGACTGCGGAAGTGACAGGTTTTTCGCGCATCGGCTCGTGAAGGGCGCGCGTTGCGCCCTCCCCTTGCGGGCTACGACGTTCACACATCTGCAACGGACACCGCCGCTCGCGACGGAGCGCGACCGGCCCCCTCTCCCGTGCGGGAGAGGGTTGGGGTGAGGAATGCGACCTCTCCGGAAAGTCCTGATCCCTCACCCGGCTCTCTGCGAGAGCAGACCTCTCCCGCACGGGAGAGGGGACCCGCGCTCCATCCTGCGCCCGTCCTACCGACACCGATGCGTGGATCCGGTAGCCTCTGCGGGGGAGGGAGAGCCGCGGTGTCTCCCGTGCCTTCTGCCGACCTCGATGTTAAATCCGCCAGTTGGCGCGGAAGAGGAGACCCGCGCTTCATCCGCGAATTCGAGACCGCGGAGACATTTGGCTGGAAGCGCAGCGGCGATCCTGTTGGGCGTGAAAAGCCTGGTCCCTCAGGGCACCACGCGGCCGACGGCCGTCTGCGGCGGGCTGAACGAGGCGATCGGGAGGTCGCAGAAGCAGCGGACGCCGAGGGGGCGCGGACCCGGGAGCGGGCACGCGAACGGCTTCGGCCCGGTGAGACCCTGTTGGATGGCATCGCAATTGTAGCCGACCGGCTGGCGCTCGCGGCGGCGCGGCGCCGGGCGATAGCCGCCCTCGTCGGCCGGATCGTCGTAACCCGGCGGCGGCGCACCATAGCCACCGCCATACTGCGCCAGGGCAGCTGAGCCCGGAAGCGTGGCGGCGAGCGCCAGGGCGGCGAGGGTCAACCGGAACGGGGCCCGCAGCCCGGATCGGCCGTGTGAGGTGAGGCGCATCCGTGATCCTTTCGCGCGACGCAGGCGCATCGCCCCTGCTCCGGCGGCTCTCGATGGCAATACCGGCGAAAACGAGACGGCCCGCCTCCGGAAACCGGAAGCGGGCCGCAGATGCAGTCCAATCCGTAGACGGCGTCAGTGCGTCGAGCGGTCGGCGGCGTCCTGAGCGTTCTGGGTGGTCTGCCGGACGGCATCCTGACCCTGCTCCATGGCCTTGCGGGTCTCTTCGGCGCTCTGCTGCATCGCCGTCTTGGCCCGCTCGGCGCCCTGCTGCATCGCACTCTGGGCGATGCCGCTGAACTCCTTGGCCTGCGCCTGGATGGCGGCGAACTGGCTGCGCACGAACTCGGCCTGATGCTGCATGGCCTCCTGCACGTCGCGCGAGCGGACCAGCTTCTGCGCCAGGTCGAACGCGGCGTTCACGTTCTGCTCGGCATATTCGAAACCGCGGGACGAGACGTCCGACGCGTTGGTGCGGGCGACCTCGGCCGAACCCTGGACGGTGTCGGCGGTGCGGCGGGCCGCGCCGATGAAGCTGTCGAACGCCTTGCGGGCCTGCTCGACGCTCTTCTCGGCGAAGTCGCGCATCTCGGTCGGGACTTCGTAATTCGGGGGGGTGCTCATGATCGTCTCCTCTCAATTCGGCTGTTGATGGCGCCTTGTGCACTGCACAATAACTGATTCGCCGCCATATGCCACCTGCGCCGTCATCATTAAGGTTGACATGACGTAAACGTGTGACGCCCGGCGCAAGAGTCCAGCGTCGCAACGCAGGGCGCTTTACAATAGGGGTACGGTTGCGCGTGTTTCTCGGGCAAAGCGGGCCGGGGGACGAGGGATCGGGCGTGGGTTCGGGG
>NZ_VRVD01001260.1:0-568 GCF_008040015.1 Methylobacterium sp. WL18
AGGCTGGCGTAGAGTTCGGCGGCGCTGCGCGGCCGGCCGGCCCGGTCGTAGAACAGCGTTCGGTTGGCCGCGGCCGCCTCCGGCAGGTCGAGGGCTGCGGCCCGGGCCGGGAAGGCGCGGGCGGTGGAGATCAGGGCGGCTGCGCCCTTCGCGCCCAGGACATGTGCGGCGTAGAGGTCACCCGCAGTCGGGTCGCGCCCGAGCGCCGACGCGAGGGCATCGGAATTCTGCTGGGTCAGGGCGCCGGCGAGCGTCGCGGAGATCTTCGGATCGCGCCGCAGGTCGAGGATCGCCTGGCGCTGCTCGGCATCCGGGACCGCGTAGGTGCCGTCGGATTGCCGGGTTATGGCGTCCGCCTGCGCCTGGAGGCCGAGTTTCGGCCCGGCATTCTTCATCACCCCGAGCCAGGTCTGCTCGATGAACTGGAACAGGCCGGTGGCCGAGGAGGTCCCGGCCTTGGCCGCCGGATCGAGGGCGGATTCCCGCCGGGCCGTCGCGAGCAGGTAGTCGAACCCGACGCCGCTCGCCATCGCGCCGTCGCGGATCGCCTGGACCACCGGCCCCGAGG
>NZ_VRVD01001261.1:0-568 GCF_008040015.1 Methylobacterium sp. WL18
CGCCTGCCCCGAAGCTGACCCGGCGCGAGGAACGGCGCCGGCGCCGCCAGCGGCGTCGCCGCGGCGAGGAGGTGCTGGCCTGGGTGCTGGTGCCGCTGATCTGCGTTGGGATCTATCTCGGCGTAAATGCCGGCTTCGACTTCTTCGGCACCTCGCCCGGTCAGGTCTGGGACCAGCTGATGCAGGTCAAGACCATGATGGAGAAGCGGTCCGCCAGCCCGGCCGCGCATTAGCGCATCCTGCCGGGCAACAGGGTCACGGCGCTGCGCGGTCTCGGCTTCACGTCGTCGGTTTCCCGAAAGCCGGCGCCGCCCTGTCCGGGATGATGCCCGGGGTTCCCGCCCGGCATCGCCGTCGCCGGCCGCAGGCTCGCGTCTTCCGGGAAGATGCCGCAGAGCTGCCGCGCTTGCCGGTCCGCGAGGGCGTTACAGGTATCCGGCATGAAGCCGGACTGATCCGGCTCAGAATGGCCCCCCAGCGGTGACGCCGTGAGTCCGACGCGACGAACGATCCTGGCTGCCGCCGTGCTGGCGGCCCCGTCCGTGCGCGCCGCGGCGCGGGGCGGCAC
>NZ_VRVD01001262.1:0-568 GCF_008040015.1 Methylobacterium sp. WL18
TCCGCGCCGCACGACCGTGGAACCCGCAGGCGCCCGCCCGCCGGATTCCGGGCGGGCCCGGAACGTCCGGAGTTTTCCGTCGAACGCGCGCGCGCAACTCTCTGCATAGGCCCTCCCACGGCACGGCCGGCGGCTCGACGTGATGGAATCAGGATAGGCGGGCGCGGGCGGGGGAAGTCAATCTGCGCGGAAGAGTATCGGCCGTCGCCAATGTAAATACTGTTGTCTTGTATTAACGAATGTGGATTTTAATCATCAATCGGCGAAGACAGGTCTTCGCCGGATCCAATGTCCGGACGTCCGGCACGGTCGAGCGGTGATCCGGCCGGGAAGCGGATCGACTGAGACGGATCGTCAAAAGATAAACCGCGCGGCGTCACGGCAGCCGGGACCGCAGCCAGCCGAAGAGCGTCCGACCCGGGAACCGGGCCGGCGGCATCCGGAACGTGGGTGCGGCCGCCTCCTCCGGGATCGGCCCCTCGTGGAAGCGCGCGCCGAACGACCAGAACCGGTCCTGCCGCGTGCCGATCATGCCGAGCCCCACGGGCTCGCGCGCGACGCCCGGGCG
>NZ_VRVD01001263.1:0-567 GCF_008040015.1 Methylobacterium sp. WL18
TTTTTCCACCCCCACCCCGCCAACCCCCCTGCCGCGTCGTCTCGTGGGCGCGGAGATGTTAAAACGCCACCCCCTCCGACACCGAGACCGCGGCGGCGCTGGCCGCCGCGGGGCCGGACCGTCAGATCGCCGGCATCGTGCTGGCCCGCGAGGATCTCGTGCCGGCCTGGCGCAGCGAGACGCCGGTCCTCTGCGTGTCGAGCCGCGGCCCGTTCGACGAGGCGGCCACCCTCATGCTCAGCCAGATCCTGGCCCGGCACGGGCTCGCCTCGCAGACCCTGTCGATGGCCGCGATCCGCGCCGGCGAGCGCCCCGACAACCCGGGCGGCCTCGCGCTGATCTGCTTTTCCTATCTCGAGCCGGTCAGCCTGTCGCAGATCCGGTTCACGGTGCGGCAGGCCCGCGCCGCGGTGCCGGGCGTGCGTATCCTGGTGGGCTTCTGGCGCGAGCGCGATCCGGCAACGCTGGACCGCCTGCGCCGGGCGACCTCGGCGGACTTCCTGGTCACCTCGTTGAACGAGGCGCTCTCGGCGGTCACGAGCGCCTGCCGTGAGCCGGCGCCCGCGC
>NZ_VRVD01001264.1:0-565 GCF_008040015.1 Methylobacterium sp. WL18
GCGGCAGGCTGGCCGCCCCCTCGGCGACCAGCCGGACCGCCCGGTGCACGATCGGGTTGCGCTGGTAGCCGGCCCGCGCCAGAGCCGCCGGGTCCCGGGCGGTCCAACTCGCCCGCCCGTCGGTATAGAGCGCGAAGGCCGGGGCGGCCTTGGTGACGAGGGCCGGTTCCGGAGGAGCCCCGGCGGCGCGGCGCGCCACCCGCGCCATCCGATCGAGGAAGGTCGCCATGCCGGTCCGCTCCTGCGCCATGATGATGTCGCTCTCCGATCGTCGACGGCCCGGGACGGCCGGACGGGATCGGGAGGCTTGGGATTCTCTCGGCCTGCGCCCGCGGGCACCATTGCGGCTGCGGCGAATACACCGCACCCGAGCCGGCACCGTGGCGACAGCGCTACAGCCCGGACGGGCGAAGTCGTGTATTCAGGATGCAGTTCGTTCCAGAGACCACGAACCGACTCCCGGCGCGCTTCCCGCAGAGGCGCGCCGTATTGTTTTGTGCCCGCCTCGACGGCACGGCTACGATCCGGCGCCCTGCGCGCGCGGGCCATCCCAGCCGCGCTCCGG
>NZ_VRVD01001265.1:0-564 GCF_008040015.1 Methylobacterium sp. WL18
GCGTGCGGCGCGGCGGGCGTAGGCCGGGTCCCGACGGGTCGGGGCCTGGAGCAGCACCGCCGCGGGGCGGGCGATCACGGCCAGCACGTCGTCCGCCGCCTCCATCGAGGCGGTGACGCTCGCGTAGCCGAGGTTGGCCAGCTCGCCCGAAAGGGACCGGTCCACGGCGCGAACACCGTCATCGACCACGAGCACTTGTTGCAGCGCACCCATAGGCTTGAGCGGTACCTCATGAAGCGGGGCTTGGGAAGATAGCCAGAACCACAATCCGAAGCGAAACCCGCGAAGGAGCGGATCGGATCCGTCCGGTTGTGTGCGCCTGCGAGATTATCCGCCGCGCCTGAGCGCGGGATGAACCGAAAGCGGTCCGCGGTTCAGGCCGTCTCGACCCCGGTCACGGTCCCGCCGGCCCAGACCGGCCCGTAGCCCGAACGCCGCCAAGCCTGCGGGTCCTGGTCGGGGACGCCGCCGCGGGGGGGGCGATCACGGCCAGCACGTCGTCCGCCGCCTCCATCGAGGCGGTGACGCTCGCGTAGCCGAGGTTGGCCAGCTCGCCCGAAAGGG
>NZ_VRVD01001266.1:0-563 GCF_008040015.1 Methylobacterium sp. WL18
CCGCCGCGCCTCCGCGACCGCGACCTCGTGCGCCCGGCGGCTGTCCACCGTGGGCCCGCGATGGCCGCGGGTCATCAGCAGGTCGACGCTGCGGGTCACCGAATAGGCCATGCCGGCCGTGGTCCGGCCGCTCGGCGCGACGGCGCGGGACAGGCGGGCGAGTTCGGCATCGTCCTTTGCCAGGTCGTAGCCCCCGAGCCGCACCCCCAGAAACGCCTCCGCATGCGGGTCGCTGGTCTCGATCACGGTGAGCGGGCCGTCGTCGTAGCGGCGCGCCCGCTGCTTGGCGGTGTCGGTGGTCTTGACCAGGATGCAGCGGTGGAACCGGTCGCGGCCCGATTGCAGGACGCCCAGCGCCTCGCTCAGCCGGTCGGGCGCCACCACCAGGGCCTCGCGGGCGCGCCCGAGCAAGCCTTCCAGCGCCGGGCCCCAGGCGGGATCGACGATCTCGGCCAGCTCGCAGATCGGCAGAGCGTCGATGTCGCGCCGCGCCAGCTCGCCCCGGAACGCCACCGTATCGGAGGACAGGCGCGCCGCCGGGCCGCCCCCGGTGCGCGGCGCGG
>NZ_VRVD01001267.1:0-563 GCF_008040015.1 Methylobacterium sp. WL18
CCATGAGGCCCTGCGCCGCCGCCCAGAGAAGCCGCCGCGGCACGCGCGTCAGCCAGTGGGCCACGGCCGCGACCGACAGGGCCGAGGCGAGGCCGAACAGCGGCCAAGTCAGCCCGAACACCCTTGGGTCGGAGGCCAACTCGCGGGCCATCGCGGGCAGGAACGTGGCCGGCACGATGTAGCCGAACCCGAAAATTCCGTAGCACAGGACCAGGGCCGCCTGCCCGCTCCGTGACGGACGGGCGAAGGACGCGGCCTCGCGCTCGCCGATCCGGACCGGGGCCAGGCCCTGCCCCCGGGACAGGAACCCGACGAGCAGCGCGCCCAAACCTGCGACGAGGCCCAGTTCGAGCCACAGCCGCGTCGCCGGCTGGGTTCCACCCAGCCAGGCCAGCGCGCCGGCCAGCGCGATGCCCAGGCCCACGCCGGTGTAGATCCATGCGCCGAGCCGCGCGACGTGGCGCCGGGCGAGCTCGGCGAGGCACCAGCCGCTCGCGCAGATCAGGGCCCACGCTGTCTCTTAAACACATCACCGACCCCCCCAGCCAACGCTGCAGCTCGTA
>NZ_VRVD01001268.1:0-562 GCF_008040015.1 Methylobacterium sp. WL18
CCAGCGGGCGCCACCGCCCGGGTCGCGGACGTGACCGACCCGGCCGCGCTCGCCCGCGACGGCATCCGGGGCGAGACGTTCGACGTCCTCGTCTCGTGCCTCGCCTCGCGCACCGGGTTGCCCGACGATGCCTGGGCGATCGACTATCAGGCGCAGCTGAACGCGCTGGAGGCCGCACAGGCGGCCGGCGTCACGCAGGTCGTCCTGCTCTCGGCGATCTGCGTCCAGAAGCCGGTCCTCGCGTTCCAGCATGCCAAGCTGGCGTTCGAGCAGGCGCTGATCGGGTCGGGCCTCGCCTACACGATCGTGCGGCCGACCGCCTTCTTCAAATCGCTCTCGGGGCAGATCGATCGCGTGAGGCGCGGCAAGCCGTTCCTGGTCTTCGGCGACGGCCTGCTGACCGCCTGCAAGCCGATCAGCGACGACGATCTCGGCCAGTACCTCGCCGACTGCATCGACGACGACGCCCGGCGCAACCGCGTGCTCCCGATCGGGGGGCCGGGCGCGGCGATCACCCCCAGGGCGCAGGGCGAGCACCTGTTCGCGCTGCTCGGGCGCGAGC
>NZ_VRVD01001269.1:0-561 GCF_008040015.1 Methylobacterium sp. WL18
GGCCGGCCGCCAGCGACAGGGCCGCAGCCAGGACGGTGGCCGGGACGGTGAGGGCCGCCCGGCGGCGCTTCGGGACCGGCATTCGAGACATCCAGCGAGGGGGCAACGCGATGATCCCGATACGCGCCGACGGGGCCGTGGTCGAGCCGGTGAGCGTGGCCGAGCTGCGGGCCTACCTGCGCCTCGACGCCGACGACGGCGGCACCGAGGATGGGCTGCTCCAGGCCCTGATCACCGCGGTCCGGGCCAGCCTGGAGATCGAGGCCCGCCGCATCCTGGTCCCGGGCCGCTACCGGATCGCCCTCGATGCCTGGCCCGCCAACGGCCGGCTGGCCGTGCCGCTGAGCCCGCTCGTGGCGCTCGTCCGCGCCGGCTTCGCGGACGCCAAGGGCGTCACCGAACTCGCCGCCGGCCTGGTCCGCCTCGGGCCGGAGCCGGTGGAGGCGCCGGGCCTGCTGATCGATGCAGGCGTGCCGGACCCGGCCGGCCGGACGATCCTGATCGAGGTCGCGGCCCGGGCCGGCCCGCCGGGGACGGTGTGGTTTTACAAACAGCGACCCC
>NZ_VRVD01000126.1:0-9737 GCF_008040015.1 Methylobacterium sp. WL18
GAGGCCGCTCTGCCGGGCCGGCTCGCCCTGGCGCCGCCGGGACCGATCGCGCAGGAATTCGCCCGGGTCCTGGCCGGGCTGCGCGTCCCGCCCAGCGGCACGATCCGGATCGGCGACCACGACCTGTCGACCCTGCCGCGGGCCGTCCGGTCCCGCCGCATCGCCTTCGCGGATCTCGAACCGGTCCTGTTCCCCGGGACGGTGCGCGACAACCTGCTGTACGGGCTGCGGATCCAGCCGCTGCGGACCCGCGGCATCGACCTCAGCAAGGCGCGGATCAACGAAGCGGTGAAGACCGGCAACCCGGCCGACAGCATCGACGATCCCTGGATCGACTACGCCCGGTTCGGCGTCCGCGATGCCCGGGAACTCGACGAACGCCTGCTCGACCTGCTCTTCCGCCTGGATCTCGGCGACGACCTCTACCGGTTCGGCCTCGGTGCCCTCAGCACGGTGGTCCACGATACGCCCGCCGGCCAGCGCATGATCGCCGCCCGCGATCATCTGCGCGAACACTTCGCCAAGAGCGGGCTCGCGGACCTCGTGATCCCGTTCTCGCGCGGCAGCTACAACGCGCAGGCGACCGTCGCGGAGAACCTGATGTTCGGGGTGCCGCGCGACCCGACGCTGACGGATCCGCGACGGCTCGCAGGGGTGCGCCTGTTCCGCGAGGCGCTGGAGCGGGTGAAGCTGCTGGACGAACTCGACCGCATGGGCGTGGCGATCGCCCAGAACCTGAAGGACATCTTCGCCGACGTGCCGCCCGGCCACCCGCTGTTCCGGCGCTTCTCGCTGATCACCCCGGATGCCCTGCCCGATTACCTCCGCCGGCTCGCCCGCCTGCCCGCGGAGGGCCGGCTGGACGAGGCGGACAGCGTGGCGTTCATGGCGCTCGCGCTCGCCTACGTCGAGCCGCGGATGCGCTTCGGCCTGCTCGATCATCCGCTGCAGCTCCGGATCGTCGGGGCGCGGGGTGTGGTCCAGGCGTTCATGCACGGACACGACGGCTGCGACATCGAATCGTACGACCCGAATCGGATCAACCCGCGCAGCACCGTCCTCGACAACCTGCTGTTCGGCCGCATCGATACGGCGCGCATGCACGGCGAGGCGATCATCCAGCGCGAGGCCCGGGCGGTGTTCCGCGAGTTCGACCTGGAGCGCCCGGTCCAGCGGCGCGGCCTCGACAAGGAGGTCGGCAACCGCGGCCAGTTGCTCACCGAGCGCGTCCGCGTCCGGATCGGCCTGGCACGGGCGCTGCTGCGCGATCCGGAGATCCTGGTGGTCGACCGGGTGAGCGAGCAGCTGGAGCGCGGGGTCGACACGCTGCTCGACGTGACGGGGGCCGTGCTGCCCCAAGGCAGTCTCGTGGCCAGCCTGTCCAGCGAAGCCGAGGCGGCCCGCTTCCCGGCGCGATTGCAGCTTCGGCCGAACGAGTCCCGCCTGCGCAACGCCGCCGAGTGACCCAGGCCTGACGGTGCCGCAGCGCACGACCGGCGCGAGCCGGCGGTTTACAGTGCGGCGCGACTCCGGCACAGGATGGTCCGACATGCCCCCATCATCGGACGCGATCGCGACTTCGGACCGGACACATCCGAGCCTCGCCGGCCTGCCGCGCCTGGTGCCGCCGCACCCGGCCCTGGCGGAGCACGAGCTTCCGCTCCCGGACTACCTGCGCTCCATCCGCGATAACGGCCTGGCGGGCTTCCCCCGGCAAGCGTTCGAGGAGCCGATCACCCGGCGCGGCCTGCTCGGACGGTCGAGCTACGTCCTGAACGATCCCGAGGCGATCCGGCACTTCCTGGTGGAGAACCAGGCCAACTACGCCCGCACCACCGGGACGATGCGGATCCTGCGGCCGATCCTGGGTGACGGCCTGTTGATCAGCGAAGGCTCGGCCTGGCGCCATCAGCGCCGCACCCTGGCGCCGGCGTTCACGCCCCGGGCGATCGATGGCCTCGTGCCGCACATCGCCGCCGCCGTGAACGACGGGATGGATCGCATCGTCTCGGAGGCTGCTGCGGGTCCGATCGACCTGTTCGCCGCCTTCCATCGGCTGGCGCTCGAGATCGCCGGCCGAAGCATGTTCTCGGTCGGGATGGACCGGTACGGTCCGGAGCTGCGCGACTTCATCGCCGAGTACAGCGTCAAGATCGGGCGTCCGCACCTCCTCGACATCGTGATCCCGCCCGGCTGGCCGGTGCCGCTCGATTGGGCCCGAGGACGGTTCAGACGACGCTGGATCCCGTTCCTCGACCGGATCATCGCGGCCCGCCAGTCGGCGGCGCGGGACGAGGGCCATTCCGGCGACCTGCTCGACCTGCTTGCCACCGCCCGCAACCCCGATACTGGCGCGCCGTTCAGCGCGGCCGAATTGCGGGACCAGGTCGCGACCATGATCCTGGCCGGCCACGAGACCACGGCCGGCACCCTGTTCTGGGCCGCCTACATGCTGGCGCTCGCCCCCGAGTTGCAGGAGCGGCTCGCCGCCGAGGCGCAGGCCGCCGACCTCAGCGATCCGACCGGCTGCCAGAGCGACGGGCGACTGTCATTGATCCGGGCGACGGTGGACGAGACCCTGCGCCTGTACCCCGCGGCATTCGTGATCGTCCGGCGGGCGCTCGGCCCGGACATTCTTGCGGGCCATCCGGTCAGGAAGAGTGACATCGTGATGGTGAGCCCCTGGGTGCTCCACCGGCACCGGCTGCTCTGGTCGGACCCGGAAGCGTTCGACCCCGGGCGCTTCCTGCCCGGCGCGAAGCCGCCGGCGCGGTTCTCCTACCTGCCCTTCGGGGCCGGCCCGCGCGTCTGCATCGGCGCCCAATTCGCGCTGATCGAGACGGTGCTGTCGCTGGCCCGGCTGCTGGCCCGGTTCCGGCTCGAACTGGAGGACCGGGAGCCGATCCTGCCCCACGCCGTGGTCACCACGCAGCCCCAGCGCTTCGCGAAGTTCCGGCTCGTCCCGCGGGAACCGATCAACCCTTGATTCCCGTGATGGTGGTCGAGATCGCCCGCGGATCCCGCATCGGCCAGCGCCCGCTCTCGACCTGCGCCAGGAACTCGCCCAGCAGGCGGTTGTAGGCGTCGGGCTCCTCGACGCTGAGCGCGTGGCCGGTATTGGGCAGGATCGCCAGCGCGGCCGACGGGATGACCCGTTTCAGCATCAGGCTCGGAGCCAGGCAGGGCCAGTCTTCGTCGCCGGAAACGACCAGGGTCGGCACGGTGATCTGCGCCAGCGCATCCTGCAGGTCGTACAAGGACGGTCGTCCCTTCTGCACGCCCGCCTGGGTGTTGGCCGATCCGGTCGCCGAATGCTCGGCCAGCATGCGCTTGAACTCGGCATGCCCGCGGGGATCCTTTGTCTCGAACTGGACCCGGGTCGGTCCGTAGGCATAGCGCTCGGCGAAAGCCTCCATGCCGTCCCGCCGCAGGATCGTCGCGGTTGCCTCGGCCTCGGCGCGAAACAGCTCCTGTCGGTCGGGTTCTGCGCCGTAGCCGCAGCCGCCGAGGCAGAGGGACAGGGCGCGGTGGGGATGGCGCAGCCCGAAATGCAGGGTCGCGAAGGCGCCCATCGAGATTCCGGCCACGTGGGCGCGCGCAGCGCCGATATGATCGAGGATCGCCAGGATGTCGTCGGCGGCGCGGGCCTGCGAATAAGCCGAGACGGCGTCCGGAACGTCGGACGGCGGGTAACCCCGGGCGTTGAACGCTATGGCGCGATAGCGTCGGCCGAAATGGCGAAGCTGCGCCTCGTAGCTGCGGTGGTCTCCCGCGAACTCGTGCACGAAGATCAGCGGCGTGCCGCTTCCGCTCTCCTCGTAATGGAGGCGGATGCCGTCATCCGTGGTGGCGCTCGGCACGGTCTACTCTCCCGACGCGATCGACGACCGACCGCCGCCGCCGAATCGAGATGGGGCGCAATCACGCGCGGTCGAGACCGACATGACGAAGCCGCGCCCGGCTCGGCGGACGCGGCTTGCAAACGTTCGTGCCGGCGGCGACGATCCCGGTCCGGCTCAAGCGGCCTTCTTGGCGGCGGGCTTGCGCCCGCCCCTGTTGGCTGCGACCTCGGCCAGCTTGGCCGCCAGCTTCGCATCGAGCTTGGCCGAGACACCGAGCGGAAGCTCGATGTCGAGACCCAGCGTCGAGACGCCCTCACCACGCTCCAGGGTGACCTTCACCTTGTCGGCTTCCACCGAGACATGGTTGGCGATCACCGCCAGGATCTCGTCGCGGAGCTGCATCACCAGGTCGGGGCGGCCCGACTCGGCGCGCTCGTGGGCGAGGATCAGCTGCAGGCGGTCGCGGGCGACCGCGCCGGAGTTGCGCTTCTGGAAGATGCCGAGGATGCTCATGCCGCCCTCCGCATGAACAGCTTGTCCAGGAACGACTTCCGCTCGGTCGGCATGCTCATCGGCACGTCCTCGCCCTTCAGCCGGCGCGCCGCATCGGCGTAGGCCCGCGCCGGGGCACAGAGGGGGTTGTTGAGGGTGACCGGGCAGCCGAGGTTCGAGGCGCGCAGCACCTCCTGGCTCTCGGGGATGATCGCCAGCAGCGGGATCGACAGGATGTCGAGGACGTCCTCGGTCTTGAGCATGTCGCCGCGGTCGGCCCGCATTGGGTCGTAGCGGGTGAGGATGAGGTGCTTCTCCATCTCCTCGCCCTTTTCCGCCTTGGCGGTCTTGGAATCGAGTAGCCCGATGATCCGGTCGGAGTCGCGCACCGAGGAGACCTCGGGGTTGGTCACAACCACGGCCACGTCGGCGTGGTGCATGGCGAGCTGGGCGCCGCGCTCGATGCCGGCGGGCGAGTCGCACACCACCCAGTCGAACCGCTCACGCAGCTCTTCCATCACCCGGGCGACGCCGACATCGGTGAGCGCGTCCTTGTCGCGAGTCTGCGAGGCCGGCAGCAGGAACAGGGTGTCGAGCCGCTTGTCCTTGATCAGGGCCTGCGGCAGCTTGGCGTCGCCGTTGACGACGTTGATGAGGTCATAGACCACCCGGCGCTCGGCACCCATGACCAGGTCGAGGTTGCGCAGGCCGACGTCGAAATCGACGACGCACACGCTCTGCCCGCCCTGTGCCAGGGCCGCTCCGAGGGCCGCGGTCGTCGTCGTCTTGCCGACGCCGCCCTTGCCCGATGTGACGACGAGAACCTTTGCCACGCGTGGATCTCCCTGATTTCTAAGCTTGGATTAGTCTAAGCTTGCCATTCGGATGTTGCCGCCATCGAGCCAGACCTGGGCGGCCTTGCCGCGCAGGGCCGTGCCCATGTCCTCCGCCGTCCGCACGAGGCGGTCGATCCCCAGCAACTCGGGCTCGAACTTGCGGCAGTAGATTCGTGCGCGCGGGTTGCGCGCGGCACCGGCGATCGCGCGACCGCGCAGAGCGCCGTAGACGTGGATCGAACCGCCGGCGAGGATCTCGGCCCCTGAGGAGACCGACCCCATCACGGTGACGTCGCCGGTCGGGTTGATCACGCTCTGACCGGAGCGGACCGAGCCCTCCACGGTGATCGAGGTGACCACCTGCGGCTCCGGCTCGGCGGGCGCCGACGGCATCTCGACCGTGTCCGACGGACGCCCCTGCACCAGCAGCGGTGGAAATCCGGCCGCGACGGCGTCGATCCCTTCGATCCCCAGGACCGTGATGCCGCGGGCCTTGAGTTCGTTCATTAACGTTTCGAGCGCGTCCGGCTCGGGCTTGAACTGGGCGCAATCCAGGATGACGGCCCGGCCTTTCAGCAGGGTCGGCGAGCGCTTCAGCGCCGCGTCGAGGCCCGCGAGCCACTCGGGAAGCGGCGGCTCGGGGGTGAGGGCGAGGCCCTTGAACGCCCGCCCGCGAAGGCTGAGCGGCCGGGGCGCAGGAGCCGCCGCGGGGGCGGTCTGCGGGTCGTCGATCGGCTCGGGGAGGGTTTCGCTCATGTCGGCCCGTTAAGAGTCCTTACCGGACCATTGACGGCTGGCATGGTTACCGAAGGGTTAAGTTTTGGATCCGGTCGGCAAATTCTGCCGGGATCCTGGTATCGGCGGATCTGTGCGGTCCTTGGACCCCGTCATCGGGGACACTCCGCACCTCACCGTTTGCGTCCCGGCCGTCGACACGCAAGCGCCTGACGGGTCCGGCCGATTCTTCTTAAACATCGACAGAAAAAAGGTTTTTCTCGCGGCGCTGTTTCAGGCCTCGCGTTTGCGATCGAACCGTCAAATCTTCGAATAGTCCGGCGTCAGACCATCCGGCAGGGAAATGGATTCCAACCGTTCGTCGGGCGGGCGCCCGGGAAGATGGTAAGCCGCTTCCTTACCCGCGCTCGAACAGACTGAGCTTGATCGCGTCCTCCACGAGCCGCACCTCCACGGCCTGCCCCTGGAAGGTCGGGTCGAGGTCGTCGGCCGCGCGGTAGAGGCCGTCGATCGCCACCAGTTCCGGCTCGAATCGACGGCACCAGATCCGTGCGCTTGGATTGCCGGCGGCGCCCGCGACCGCGCGGCCGCGCAGGGCGCCGTAGACGTGGATCGACCCGCCCGCGATCACCTCGGCCCCCGAGGCCACGGCGCCGAGCACAGTCACGTCGCCTTCGAGATGCAGCACGGTCTGGCCCGAGCGCACCGGCGCATCCAGGATCAGCGACCGGGCGATCTCCTTGGCGGCCGGCTCGGCGGGTGCATCCTCGCCCGGGGTGGCGACCTCGCCGGCGGGGCGGCCACCCGACAGGGCCGGCGGCAGTTCGGGGGTGAGGATCGCGGGCGGCGCGCCTTCGATGCCCAGGATCGCGATCCGGCGGGCGGCGAGTTCGGCGAGCAGGCCATCGAGGTCCTCCCGGGTGAGCCGCAGGCCGGCGAGGTCGAGGATCACCGGCCGGCCGGCGAAGAAGTTTGGCGCGCGGCGGTTCAGGGCGTCGAGGTCGCCGAGCCACTCGGCCACGGGCGGCACGGGGGCGAGAACGGTGGCCATGAAGGAGCGGCCGCGGAAGCGGATCGGCGGGCGCGCCGGCTCGGATGTCGGCTGGGTCACGGGCGTTTTCGGTGTCGCGTGGCGGGTGGCGGGTTGCTGCATCCATGCGGTGCGACCGCGCCGGGGGCAATCCCGCAACGCCTCGTGTGACGCCTTGCTCGGCCCGCAGGGGCGTTTCTGTTGTAGAGAGGTCCGACAGCCGATCCGGACGAGACCTTGAGCAGCGTACCCGCGCCCCGACCCTTCGTCGTCGACGACCTGACCCAGGCCAACCAGCGCCGGGCGGCCGATCCCCGCGCCTCGGCCTGGGTATCGGCCAATGCCGGTGCGGGCAAGACCAAGGTCCTCACCGACCGCGTCGTGCGCCTGCTCCTCGACGGGGCGCCCCCGGGCCGGATCCTGTGCCTGACGTTCACCAAGGCGGCGGCTGCCAACATGGCGATCCGGGTGTTCCGCCTGCTCGGCCGCTGGGTGACGTTGGACGACGCCGCGCTTGCGGCGGAGCTCACGGCGCTGACCGGCGAGCGGGCCGACGCGGAGCGGCTGCGCATGGCGCGGCGGCTGTTCGCCCGGGCGGTGGAGACGCCGGGGGGCCTCAAGATCGAGACTCTGCACGCCCTGTGCGAGCGGCTGCTCCACATGTTCCCGTTCGAGGCGAACGTGCCGGCCCGGTTCGTGGTGCTCGACGAGACCAAAGCGAGAGAGATCTTCGACATCGAGATGGCCAACGTACTGGCCGACGCGGTGTCGAACGGCGACACGCCGCTCAGTGCGGCGCTGGCGCGGGTCACCCCGGAGGCGACGGGCGACACCCTGCGGGCGGCGATCCGCTCCGCGTTGCGAGCGCGAAGTCTGATCGGCGACCGCGCCCGAATGGAGCGTTCCTTCGAAGAATTGCACGGGGCCCTCGGGCTAGCCGACGAAGAGAACGCGGAGGCTGTCGAGGCCGCGATCCTGGACGGCGGCCCAGGCTGCAGACCCGAGGACCGGGCAGCGCTGATCGACGGATTGCGCACCGGCAAGGCCAACGACGAGAAGCTGGCCGACGCCCTGGCGGCGGCCGAGGCCGAGCGGGCGCGATCGGAGGATCTGCCGGACCGGTCCGAAGCGCTCGATCTCTACCGTGGGGTGTTCTTTACCCAGAAGGACGAGCCCAAGGCCGATACCAGCCTCGGCACCAAGGGTGTCCCGGCGGACGTGAAGGCGTGCCTGATCGCCGAGCGCAATCGGCTGGAACCGCTGTTCGATCGCTTGCGCGCCGCACGGGCGCATGCCCGCACCCAGGCCCTGTTCCAGCTCGCCGCCGAGATCCACCGCCGGGTCGAGGCGCAGAAGGCCCGGCTCGGCGCGCTCGATTTCGACGACCTGATCCACAAGGCCCTGGACCTGCTGGCCCGGGTCGGGGCCGGGTGGGTACTTTACAAGCTCGACCGCGGCATCGACCACGTGCTGGTCGACGAGGCGCAGGATACCAACCCGGAGCAGTGGGAGATCCTGCGGGCGATCACCCAGGAATTCGCCGCCGGCGAGGGTGCCCGGGCCGGGACCCGGACCCGGTTCGCGGTAGGCGACCCGAAGCAATCGATCTACGGCTTCCAGGGCGCCGAGCCGCGGGAATTCGCGCTCACCCGGGCGGCCTGGATCCAGGAATCGCGAGCCGCCGGCCTGACCTTCGAGGACGTGCCGCTGACCCTGTCGTTCCGCTCGACCGGGATGGTGCTTCAGGCGGTCGACGCGGTGTTCGCCCTCGACGCGCACAACGAGGGCCTGTCGTTCGAGGACGTCGCCCGCCGGACCGTCCACGCCAGCGCCCGGCCCGGCGCCCCCGGGGCGGTCGAGTTGTGGCCGATCGCCGAGCCCGAGCCTGCCCCGGAGCCGGATGCCTGGACGGCGCCCGTGGACGCCCCCGAGACCAGCGCCCCGGCGATCGTCACCGCGCGGCGTGTGGCGCAGGCGGTGCGGACCTGGACGATCCAGGGCGACGCCACCGGCCGGGTCTGGCGCCCCGGCGACGTGCTGATCCTGGTCCGCAAGCGCGGGCCGGCCTTCGAGGAGGTGATCCGCGCCCTCAAGGGCCTCGGCGTCCCGGTCGCCGGCCAGGACCGGCTGGAGGTCTCGGCCCCGGGTGCCCCGGACGCCACCGCGAGCCTCGGCTTCACCGTCGGCTGGGGCGGCTCGGAGACCGCGGAGGCGCCGGACCTGCTCGACCTCACCCTCGACAAGGCCGCCTACGCGGCCGGCGACACCCTGCGGGCCAAGCTCAGCCCGTCGTTCAAGGGGCAGGCGAGCCTCATGGTGGTCGGCGACCGGGTGCACGAGACCGTCGAGGTCAGCGTCCCGTCGGGCGGCACCACGGTGAGCCTGCCGGTCAAGGCCGAGTGGGGCGCGGGCGCCTACCTGGTGGCCACCGCCTACCGGCCCCTCGACCAGGCGGCCAAGCGGCTGCCGGGGCGGGCGCTCGGGCTCGCCTGGTTCTCGGTGGACCGCGAGCGGCGCAGCCTCGGCGTCGCCGTGAAGGCCCCGGAGCGCACCCGCCCGCGCCAGGACCTGACGATCCCGGTGCAGCTCACCGGTCTGAAGGCCGGCGAGCCGGCGCGGATCACCGTTGCGCTGGTCGATGTCGGCATCCTCAACCTGACCCGCTACGAGGCGCCGAACCCGACCCAGTACTTCCTTGGCCAGAAGGCGCTGGGTCCGGAGTTCCGCGACCTCTACGGCTACCTGATCGACGGCATGCAGGGCTCGGCCGGGGCGATCCGCTCCGGGGGCGACGCGGGGGGC
>NZ_VRVD01001270.1:0-560 GCF_008040015.1 Methylobacterium sp. WL18
GGGCAGTTGGATCCCGGCGCCGGCCGCCCGCAGACGGGCGATGAAGCGCGCGGGCCCAACCGCCTCCATCAGCGCCACCGCGGGCACGTTCAGCGAGAGCTGCAGGGCGCGCCGCGCCGTGACCGTTCCCTGAAAGGTCAGGTCGAAGTTCTCCGGTGCGTAGCTGGCGGAGAACCGGGCGGGACGGTCTTCCAGCAACGTCTCGGGATGGGCGAGCCCGTCCTCGAAGGCCATGGCGTAGATGAACGGCTTCAGGGCCGAGCCCGGCGAGCGCACCGCCAGGGTCATGTCGATCGCGCCCCGGCGGCTCGGATCCAGGTAGCCGGGGCTGCCGACCTGGGCCAGCACCCGGCCGTCGCGGTTGTCGAGCACGACGATAGCTGCCGAGAGGGCCGGTCCGGTCGCGGCGGCGCGCTCGGCGGCCAGGTCTTCGAGGCGCGCTTGCAGCCGCCCGTCGATGGACAGGCGGATCACCGCCGTCCCGGGCTCGGCCGCGACCGCCTCCTCGGCGGCGTGGGCGGCCAGCATCGGGAATGGCTTGCGCCCGGCCGGTATCGGCT
>NZ_VRVD01001271.1:0-558 GCF_008040015.1 Methylobacterium sp. WL18
CTGCTGGCCCGGCGCGTAACGCCCGGCCGCGATGTCGGCGGTCAGCGCGTCGGCGATCTGCCGCCACGCCGTCAGCCCCTCGCCCCGGATGAGGCCGGGCGCCTGCTCCTGTGCATCCATACCGTCATCCAAACTTCATTTGCGCCCGGCACGCTAGTTGTCTACACGACTAGACAACAGCTCGACAGAGGGATTCGCGATGGCGACGCGCCCGCATCAATCGGGACCGGACGATATCGCGGCCCGGCAGGCCGTCATGGCGCTCTGCGCCGAGGCCAGCCGGGAGGACCTCGACGCCGCCTTGCGGTCCCTCGAAGCCCCGGCCTCCGAGGACCTGCGCCCCCCGGAGACCGGCCTCGTCATGGCGACGGGCCGGATCGGCGGCGACGGGCGCCCGTTCAACCTCGGTGAGGTGAGCGTGACCCGGGCGGCGATCCGGCTCCCGGATGGCGCCACCGGCTTCGCCTATCATCTCGGCCGCGACCGGACGAAGGCGCGGCTGGCCGCCACGCTCGACGCGCTCTGGCAGGATCCGGCCCGGCGCGCCGGGGTCGAGGC
>NZ_VRVD01001272.1:0-556 GCF_008040015.1 Methylobacterium sp. WL18
ACCGGGGGCTGCTCAGCTGGATCGGGCGGGTGCCGCGCACCGCGATCGCCCTGAGCGCGCTCGCGGTGCTGGCCGGTTTGGCCCTGGTGCCGCGGCTGGGCGCCAGCTTCCTGCCCGACCTGAAGGAGGGCCACCTGATCCTGCACATGGCGGCTTCCCCCGGCACCGCCCTGCAGGAATCCGAGCGCCTGGGCGGCCTGATCACCGCGGGCCTCAAGGCCATCCCCGGGGTCCGGACCGTGGCGGCGCAGATCGGCCGGGCCGAGGCCGGGCAGGACACCGCCGGCACCCATTACAGCGAGATCCATATCGACCTCGAACCCGGCCTCGACGGCGCGGCCCAGCGGGCCACGGAAGCCGGGATCCGCGCCCTCACGGCCGGCTTCCCGGGGGCGGCCTTCTCGCTCAAGACCTTCCTGACCGAGCGGATCGAGGAGACGGTCTCGGGCCACACCGCCCCCGTGGTGGTCAACCTCGTCGGCGACGACCTGCCCCGGATCGAGGCCGCCGCCCGCGCGGTGGCGCGCGAACTCGCCGAGGTGCGGGGGGCCCGGGA
>NZ_VRVD01001273.1:0-555 GCF_008040015.1 Methylobacterium sp. WL18
GTGCCGGTGACCGAACCGGTCCCGGCGGCCGCGTCGGCGATGCTGCGGGCGATCTCCTGGGTCGCCGCGCCCTGCTGCTCGACTGCCGCCGCGATGGAGGTCGCCACCCCGTCGATCTCGCGGATCCGGCCGGTGATGCCGTCGATGGCGTCCACGGTCTGGCCGGTCGCGCCCTGGATCCGGCCGACCTGTCCGGTGATCTCGTCGGTCGCCCTGGCGGTCTGCGCGGCCAGGGCCTTCACCTCGGAGGCCACGACGGCGAAGCCCCGGCCGGCCTCGCCGGCCCGGGCCGCCTCGATCGTGGCGTTGAGCGCCAGCAGGTTGGTCTGGCCGGCGATGTCGGAGATCAGCCGCACCACGTCGCCGATCCGGCCCGCGGCCTCCCTTAGCTCCTGAACCAGGCCCGCGGTCCGGCCGGCCTGATCCACCGCGCCCCGGGCGAGGTCGGCGGAGCCGTCAACCTGCCGGCCGATCTCCTGCACCGAGGCACCGAGTTCCTCGGCCGCCACCGCCACCGTGCCGACATGGGCGGTCGCCTCCTGCGCGGCGCTCGCC
>NZ_VRVD01001274.1:0-551 GCF_008040015.1 Methylobacterium sp. WL18
ATATCCGCCAGGTCGCCCCCGCGCCGCCGCGGCCGAACACCACCAGGATGTCGTCGCCCGCCGCCGCGGCCGCCTGCGCGGGTGCGGCCAGGAACCCGGCATAATGCGTCTTGGCGCGGACCCAGTCCGGCACGCCGGCTCCGTCCAGGGCCTCGGGGAAGGGCGCGAGCAGGCGCGTCGCGCTGCGGAAGGCTTCCAGATGCGGCCGGTCGGTGCGGGTGCCGGCGAGGCGCACCACCAGGGTCGGCACCGACAGCAGGCGCGCCAGCAGGGCGACCTCGACCGAGACGTCGACCACGATCAGCGCCGGGTCGGTCCGGGCGGCCCAGTCGGCGATGCGGGCCATGCGGGCGCGCACGCCGGGATGGTTCAGGGGCGCGTAGTGGAACGCCTCCGGCCGCCCGGCCTCGCCGTCCCGCCCATCGAATTCCAAGCCGTCGAAATGTGGGCCGCCGAGCGGGCGGTCGTCGGGCAGGTCGAGCACGTCGAGGCCGGGTCTCGCGATCGCGCCCGCGTCGAACGCGGCGAGGGTGCCGATCAGCGTGCAGGGC
>NZ_VRVD01001275.1:0-547 GCF_008040015.1 Methylobacterium sp. WL18
CTCCAGCGCCGCCGCCTTGGCGAGCGCCACCTCGAACCCGAGGCCGCCCTCCGCGACGAGGGATCCGGACGCCGCCTCCCGGCCCGCGTGGTCGAGGCTCACCGTGTCGACGACGCGGTCGGGGCGAACCGCGGCCCGGCGGACGATCATGGTGGCTCTCGACATGGGACCCTCGGGGATGGCGCCGCGGCGCCCCGGCCGGAGCGCCGCCTCAGGCCGGTGGCATAGGGCGAGACGGGAAGCGGGCGCAACTCCGGCCGCCGCCGGTGGGAGGCGCTGGAGCTACGTTCGGGATACGCGAGCGATCGCTGGCTCCGGGCATGGAACCTTGGCCGTAGGGTGCGCATTGCTTTACTGCTAAGCTCACCGCGATCCGCGACGACGACGGCCGGACCGGATGCACTAAGGGAGATCAGGGGACCATGAAGAAGCTGACCGCAGCCGCCCTCGCCACCATCGCAGCCCTGTCGCTGGGGGCCTGCAACACCCCGGAGGACCGGGCTCTCGGCGGCGCCGGCCTCGGCGCGCTCACCGGCGCGGCCATCGG
>NZ_VRVD01001276.1:0-546 GCF_008040015.1 Methylobacterium sp. WL18
GCGCCCATCAGCCCGACGTCGCCGCCGCCGTAGACCAGGCCCATCCCGGCCTGTGCGATCGCCGTGCCCAGGGTCTCCGCGGCCTCGCGAAACGCCGGGTCTCCGCCGAAGCCGGAGCCGCAATAGACACAGACAGTCCTCACCGGGGCCATCCGGCGCCCTCCATCACGCAACCGTTGCGAGCCGTCGAGAAAGACCCCCGCGCCCGGCGCTCCACGCGCCAAACTGCTGAATTCGCGTGGGATTCACCCGCCGGAGCGGCGGGACGGCTTGGTGTCGGGACCATGTACGGTATTATGGGCGCCGCAGTCGACGGTTTTTGAGCGGGCAGGTTGCCCATTCGCCGGGCGGCCGGACGAGCAGGGAGGCCTTCGTGGCGATGTCGAGACAGGTGCGGCGCAGTCTCGCCCTGGCGCTCGCCGGCCTCCTCGGCGGTCTCGGCCTCGTGCTGGTCCTGTTCGGCGGCGAGTCCCTGCGGCGGATGATCGGCCGGCACGATCCCGAGCCGCCCGCCGCCACCGCGCCGCAGGGCGGCCTGCGGAGCCT
>NZ_VRVD01001277.1:0-544 GCF_008040015.1 Methylobacterium sp. WL18
CGCCTACGACGCCCGCCGCGCCTGATCCCCATCGGTTCCCGCCACGCGGCGGGGACCTCCCCCGACCGGCACGAGCCGGCCATCCGCGCAGCAACCCGCAAGGAGACGTTCGATGAGCAGCACCACCGACAAGATCAAGGGCCTGGCCAACGAGGCCGTCGGCAACGTCAAGCAGGCCGCCGGCAACGTGACCGGCAACGACAAGCTCGTGGCCGAGGGCAAGGCCCAGGAGCTCAAGGGCGAAGCGCAGAAGACCGTCGGCGACGCCAAGGACGGCGCCAAGACCCTCGCCGACAAGATCACCGGCAAGCACTGACGTAAGCGCTGCCGAACGCGCGGGGGCGGCCGCCCGGCCGCTTCCGCCCCGAAGGACCGAGACAGGAGCCTCACATGAACCGGGACGGGTTTCGCGGCGCCACGCGCCACCTCAAGGGCCGCGCCAACACCGCGCTCGGCGGCCTCACCGGCGATCCGGCCCGCCAGGTGCGCGGCGCCGTGAACCAGGTGGCCGGCGGGGCGCAATACGCCTACGGCCGCGCCCGGG
>NZ_VRVD01001278.1:0-544 GCF_008040015.1 Methylobacterium sp. WL18
GGCCAGGGCGGCCTCCTCGGGCTGCGGGAACGGCTCGGGCAGGCCGCGCACCACCTGCGCCACCGCCTCGGGCGCCAGCGGGCGCAGCATCAGCACCCGGCAGCGGGAGCGGATCGTCGGCAGCAGCCGGCCGGGCTGGTGAGCCAGGATCAGGAACAGGGCGCGCGGCGGCGGCTCCTCCAGGACCTTGAGCAGGGCGTTGGCCGCGTTGGCGTTCAGGTCCTCGGCGCTGTCCAGGATGCAGACCCGCCAGCCGGAATCGGTGGCCGTCGAGGCGAACAGGTCAAGGGCCCGGCGGACCATGTCGACCGAGATCTTGGTGGGCAGCGCCTTGGCGCCTGCGGTGCGGTGGCGGCGCAGGGCGACCAGGTTCGGATGCGACAGGCCCGCGACCTTGCCGGCGACGGGGTTCTCGTCCGGCATATCGAGCCCAGCCGGCCCGCCGCCCTCGGGATAGGCGAGCAGGCGCCGGGCGACCCGGTAGGCGAGGGTCGCCTTGCCGATGCCGGGGGCGCCGCCGATCAGCCAGGCATGGTGCAGGCGC
>NZ_VRVD01001279.1:0-543 GCF_008040015.1 Methylobacterium sp. WL18
CGGATGGCAGGGGATCGCAAGCCGGAGCCGTCGGCGGTGATCCTGGACAGCCGGACGCTGCGGTCCTCGCCCGAGAGCGGCGAGCGGGCGGGCTACGACGGGGCCAAGCGCAAGCGCGGTTCGAAGGTGCATCTGGCGGTGGACACGCCCGGCCACGTGGTGGCGCTGCATGTCACCCCGGCCGATGCCGACGATCGCGGCGAGGTCGATCGCCTGACCGGCGCGGTGCAAGCGGAGACGGACGGAAGCGTCGAGACGGGCTTCGTCGATCAGGGCTACACCGGCGCGCGGGCGGCGGACGCGGCCCAGGCGCACGGTATCGCCCTGGAGGTGGTCAAGGCGCCCGAGGCCAAACGCGGGTTTGTCCTGCTGCCGCGTCGCTGGGTGGTGGAGCGGTCCTTCGCCTGGGCGACGCGCTGTCGGCGCCTGGTCAAGGATTACGAGCGTTATGCCAGCACGCTGGCAGGACTTCATATGGTCGCCTTCGTCTGTCTCATGCTGAAACAGGCCGAACGACTGATGACAGGTGCATAACACGCTCTA
>NZ_VRVD01000127.1:0-9662 GCF_008040015.1 Methylobacterium sp. WL18
GGCTCGACGCCGCCGCGGTCGCGGCCGCGCAGAAGCGCGACGAGGCGACCCCGACGCTCTCGACCCTGCGCCGCTACGAACTGCGCGCGCCGTTCGCCGGGCGGGTGGTCGAACGGAAGGTCGATGTCGGCTCGGCGGTCGGCAAGGAGGGCGACCCGGCCGAGATCTACCTGGTGGCCGACCTCTCCACCGTCTGGATCGAATTGTCGGTGCCGACCCTCGACCTCGCCCGGGTGCAGGAGGGCGCCCGCGTGACCGTCACCCCGAGCCGGGAGGGCGGCGGCCGCCACCAGGAGGGCCGGGTGATCTTCGTGAGCCCGTTCCTCAACCCGGAGACCCGCTCGGCCCGGGTCGTGGTCGCCCTGCCCAATGCCGACCTGGCCTGGCGCCCCGGCACCTTCGTCACCGCCGAGATCGAGATCGACCGGGATCCCGTGCCGGTCCGGGTGCCCAAGGCGGCGCTCCAGACCGTGGCGGGGGCGCGCGTGGTCTTCGTCCGCACGCCCGAGGGCTTCGCCATGCGCCCGGTCGAACTCGGGCGCTCCGACGACGAATCCTACGCGGTCACGGCGGGGCTCGCAGCCGGCGCCGAGATCGCGGTCGGCAACACCTTCCTGCTGAAGGCCGAGCTCGGCAAGGCCGAAGCCGGCCACGACGATTGAGGCGCCGGACATGCTCAGCCGCATCCTCGACGTCGCGATCCGCCAGCGCTGGCTGGTCCTGCTCCTCGTGCTGCTGGCGGCGGGCTTCGGCGCCACGGCGCTGACCCGGCTGCCGATCGACGCGGTGCCCGACATCACCAACAATCAAGTGCAGATCAACACCCTGGCGCCGTCGCTGTCGCCGGTCGATGTCGAGCGCCAGGTGACCTACCCGGTCGAGACAGCGCTCGCCGGCATCAAGGGGCTCGAATACACCCGCTCGCTCTCGCGCAACGGCTTCTCGCAGGTCACCGCGATCTTCGACGAGCGGCTCGACATCTACTTCGCCCGCCAGCAGGTCGCCGAGCGCCTGTCGCAGGTGAAGGGCGACCTGCCGCCCGGCGCCGAGCCGCATATGGGCCCGATCTCCACGGGGCTGGGCGAGATCACCATGTGGTCGGTCCAGTACGCCAAGCCCGACGCGCGAACGGTCTCGCCCGGGGGGCGGCCGGGCTGGCAGCCGGACGGCAGCTACCTGACGCCGGAGGGCCAGAGTCTCGCCACCGAGCTGGAGCGGAACGCCTACCTGCGCACCGTCCAGGACTGGATCATCCGGCCCCAGATCCGCACCGTGCCGGGGGTGGCCGGGGTCGACGGCATCGGCGGCTACGAGAAGCAGTACCATGTCCAGCCGGACCCCACGAAGCTGACCGCCCTCGACCTGTCCTTCGCGGACGTGGTCCGGGCGCTCGAGGCCAACAACGCCAACCAGGGCGCCCGCTACCTCGAGGATAACGGCGAGGGCACCATCGTGCGCGCCGCCGGCCGCCTGGAGAGCATGGAGGCGATCGCCGACGTGGTGGTGGCCACACGGGGCGGCGTGCCGGTGCGGGTCCGGGACGTGGCAGCCCTGCGGTTCGGGCGCGAATTGCGCACCGGCTCCGGCAGCGTGGACGGCCGGGAGGCCGTGATCGGCACCGCCCTGATGCGGATCGGCGAGAACAGCCGCACGGTCGCGGCCGCGGTCGAGGCCCGCATGGCCCAGATCCGGCGGACGCTGCCGCCCGGGATCGTGGTGCGGACGGTGCTCGACCGGACGGTCCTGGTCGAGGCCACGATCCGCACGGTGGCCCGGAACCTCGCCGAGGGCGCGGCCCTGGTGATCGCGATCCTGTTCCTGCTGCTGGGCAACATCCGGGCCGCCCTGGTCACCGCCCTGGTGATTCCGGTCGCCATGCTGATGACGGTGACCGGCATGGTCGAGGCAAAAATCTCGGCCAACCTGATGAGCCTCGGCGCCCTCGATTTCGGGCTGATCGTCGACGGCGCGGTGATCATCACCGAGAACGCGCTGCGCCATCTCGCCGAGCGCCAGCAGGGGCTCGGCCGCGGGCTCACCCTGGAGGAGCGCCTGGAGACGGTCCGGGCCTCGGCCGAGGAGATGATCCGGCCGTCGCTGTACGGGCAGGCGATCATCATCCTGGTCTACGGGCCGCTCCTGACCTTCACGGGGGTCGAGGGCAAGATGTTCGAGCCGATGGCTCTGACCGTGATCCTGGCGCTGGCCTGCGCGTTCGTCCTGTCGCTGACCTTCGTGCCGGCCATGATCGCCATCGTGATCACCGGCCGGGTCACCGAGGTCGACAATCCGCTGATCCGGGGCCTGAAGGCGGCTTACCGGCCGCTGCTCGGAGCTGCGATCCGGGCGCCGGCGCCGTTCCTGGGGGCGGCCCTGCTGCTGCTCGTGGGCGCCGGCCTGCTGGCGGCCCGGCTCGGCACCGAGTTTATCCCGCTGCTGGACGAGAAGAGTATCGCACTCAACGCCAGCCGGATCCCCTCGACCTCCCTGACCCAATCGCAGGCGATGCAGCTCAAGGTCGAGGAGGTCGTGGCGGGCTTCCCGCAGGTGGCCACCGTGTTCTCGAAGACCGGCACCGCCGAGATCGCCTCCGACCCGATGCCGCCGAGCGCCTCGGACACCTTCGTGATCCTGAAGCCGCAGGCGGAGTGGCCCGATCCCACGCTCACCAAGGCGGCTCTGCAGGCGCAGATCGAGGCGGCTTTGGGCGACCTCGCCGGCAACGTCTACGAGTTCTCCCAGCCGATCCAGCTGCGCTTCAACGAGCTGCTCGCCGGGACCCGGGGCGACCTCGCCGTCAAGGTGTTCGGCGACGCGTTCGAGCCGATGCTCAAGACCGCCAACCAGATCGCCGCGATCCTGCGCGGCATCGACGGGGCCGACGACGTGAAGGTCGAGCAGATCGCCGGGCTGCCGGTCTTCGAGATCGGGATCGACCGGACCGAGGCGGCGCGGCTGGGCCTCAGCACCGGAGCGATCCAGGAGGTGATCGGCGCCGCGATCGGCGGCCGGGAGGCCGGTTCCGTGTTCGAGGGCGACCGGCGCGTCCCGATCGTGGTGCGCCTGACCGACGCCGTCCGGGAGGACCGCGAGGCCCTGGAGAACCTGCCCGTCCCCCTCCCCCCGGGGCCGAACGGCAAGGTCGCCTCCGTCCTGCTGCGGCAGGTCGCCAGCTTCTCGGTGACCGAGGGGCCGAACCAGATCTCGCGGGAGAATGGCCAGCGGCGCGTCGTCGTCACCGCCAACGTGCGCGGCCGGGACATCGGCTCGCTTGTGGCCGAAGCGCAGGCGAAGGTCGCCGAGCAGATTGCGCTGCCGGCCGGCTCCTACGTGACCTGGGGCGGCCAGTTCGAGAACCTCGCCTCGGCCCGGCGGCGCCTGACCCTGGTGGTGCCGGTCTGCTTCGGCCTGATCTTCCTGCTGCTGACCTCGGCGCTCGGCAGCGCGCGCGACGCGCTCCTGGTGTTCTCCGCGGTGCCGCTGGCGCTCACCGGCGGGATCGCGGCCCTGTGGCTGCGGGGCATGCCGCTGTCGGTGCCGGCCGCGGTCGGGTTCATCGCGCTCTCGGGCGTCGCGGTGCTGAACGGCCTGGTGATGCTGAGCTTCATCAAGCAGCTCGTCGCCGAGGGCCGGCCCCTGCGGGCGGCGATCCTGGAGGGGGCCGTGACCCGCCTGCGGCCCGTGGCCATGACGGCGCTGGTCGCGTCGCTCGGCTTCGTCCCGATGGCGCTCGCCACCGGAACGGGCGCCGAGGTGCAGAGGCCGCTGGCCACCGTGGTGATCGGCGGCCTGATCAGCGCGACCCTGCTGACCCTGGTGGTCCTGCCGGCCCTCTACGCGCGCTTCGGGAGGGCCGCGGCCCCGTCCGGCGCCGAGCCTGGCAGGTCGGCTCAGCCGGCAGGCCCCAGCCCTTGACCAGGCCGTAGACCGCCGGGATCACGATCAGGGTCAGGAGCGTCGATGAGGCCATGCCGCCGATCATCGGCACGGCGATCCGCTGCATCACCTCGGAGCCCGCCCCGGTGCTCCACAGGATCGGCAGGAGGCCGGCCATGATCGCCACGACGGTCATCATCTTGGGGCGGACCCGCTCCACCGCCCCGACCATGATGGCGGCGCGCAGGTCCGCGCGGGTGAGGGGTCGCCCGGCCCGGGCCGCCTCCCCGCGCCGCTCGGCGAGCGCCTGGTCGAGATAGACCAGCATCAGGATCCCGGTCTCGGCGGCGACGCCGGCCAGCGCGATGAAACCCACCGCCACGGCGACCGACAGGTGGAACCCCATGGCCCACATCAGCCAGACGCCGCCGACCAGCGCGAAGGGCAGCGACAGCAGCACGATCAGCGTCTCGGTCACCCGTCGGAACACGAGGTAGAGCAGCAGGACGATCACCAGCAGGGTCGCCGGGACGACGATCCGCAGCCTTGCCTCGGCCCGCTCCAGGGCCTCGAACTGGCCGCTCCACTGGAGCGTCACGCCCTCGGGCAGCGTCACCGCGCGGGCCACCACGTCCCGCGCCTCTTCGACGTAGCCGCCGAGGTCACGCCCGGCGATGTCGACGTACAGGTAGAGCGCGGGGCGCCCGTTCTCGCTCCGGATCGACGTCGGCCCGCGTACGAGCTGGATCGTCGCGACCGCCCCGAGCGGCACGGTCCCCCCGCCCGGGAGCGCCACCTGGACGTCATCGGCGATCGCCTGCGGGTCGGACCGGAGGGCACGCGGGTAGCGCACGCTGACGCCGTAGCGCTCGCGCCCCTCCACGGTGGTGGTGACGGTGGCGGCGCCGAGCGCGGTGGCCACCACGTCCTGGACGTCGCCGACGGTGAGCCCGTAGCGGCCGAGCGCCTCCCGGTCCGGGGTGATGTCGAGGAAGGTGCCGCCCACGACCCGCTCGGCATAGGCGCTCGTCGTGCCCGGGACCGTGCGGAGCACCGCCTCGACCGCCCGGGCGACCGGTTCCAGGGCGGCGAGATCGGGGCCGAACAGCTTGACGCCGACGGGGGTGCGGATGCCGGTGGCCAGCATGTCGATCCGGGCGCGGATCGGCTGGGTCCAGGCGTTGGACACGCCGGGAAACTGCAGCGCCTTGTCCATCTCGGCCCGCAGGCTCGCCAGCGTCACGCCGGGCCGCCACGCCTCCGGGGCCTTGAGCCGGATGATCGTCTCGAACATCTCGAGCGGCGCCGGATCGGTCGCGGTGCCGGCCCGGCCCGCCTTGCCGTAGACCGAGGCGACCTCCGGGAACGTCTTGATGATCCGGTCCTGGGTCGCCAGCAGCTCGGCCGCCTTGGTGACGGAGAGGCCCGGCAGGGTCGTGGGCATGTAGAGCAGCGTGCCCTCGTTGAGCTCGGGCATGAATTCCGAGCCGAGCTGGCGCGCCGGCCAGATCGTGGCGGCCAGCATCCCGAGCGCCAGGACGAGCGTCAGGATCCGGGCCCGCAGCACCGCGGCGATCAGCGGCCGGTAGATCCCGATCAGCAGCCGGTTCACCGGGTTGCGGTGCTCCGGGACGATCCGGCCGCGCACGAACAGGATCATCAGCGCCGGCACCAGGGTCACCGACAGCAGCGCGGCCGCCGCCATCGCGAAGGTCTTGGTGAAGGCGAGCGGCCCGAACAGCCGGCCTTCCTGGCTCTCCAGGCTGAAGATCGGCAGGAACGAGACCGTGATCACCAGGAGCGACAGGAACAGCGACGGCCCGACCTCGGCGGCGGCCCCGACCAGGATCTCGGCCCGGGGCCGGCCCGGCGGCGCGCGCTCCAGGTGCTTGTGGGCGTTCTCGATCATCACGATGGCGGCGTCGATCATCGCCCCGACCGCGATGGCGATGCCGCCCAGACTCATGATGTCGGCGCCAAGCCCGAGCGCCCGCATGGCGGAAAACGCCATCAGGATCCCCACCGGCAGCATCAGGATCGCCACCAGCGCGCTGCGCAGGTGCAGCAGGAACACGACGCAGACCAGCGCGACGATCGCGCATTCCTCGACCAGGGTGTGGGTCAGCGTCGCGATCGCCGCGTCGATGAGCTGCGACCGGTCGTAGACCGGCACGATCTCGGCGCCCGACGGCAGGCTCTTGCCGATCTCGGCCAGGCGATCCTTGACGCTCGCGATGACGGCGCGGGCGTTGGCGCCGAAGCGCTGCACCACGATGCCGCCCGCGACCTCGCCCTCGCCGTCGAGCTCGGCGATCCCGCGCCGCTCGTCGGGCCCGATCTCGACCCGGGCGACGTCGCGCACCCGCACCGGCGTGCCGGCGTCGGTCTTGAGCACGACGGCTCCGATGTCGGCGGTGCCCTTGAGGTAGCCCCGGCCGCGCACCACCACCTCGAACTCGGACAGCTCGACCGTTCGACCGCCGACATCGGCGTTGCTCGCCCGGATCGCGTCCCGCAGGCGGTTCAGGCTGATGCCCTGCGCCCGCAGGCGGTTCGGGTCGACCACCACGCTGTATTGCTTGACGAAGCCGCCCACCGGGGCGACTTCCGCCACCCCCTCCCCGCGCGAGGCCGCGAACCGGACCACCCAATCCTGCAGGGAGCGCAGTTCGGCCAGCGTCCGCTGCCGGGCCAGGATCACGTACTGGTAGACCCAGCCGATCCCGGTGGCGTCGGGCCCGAGCGTCGGGATCACCCCGGCGGGCAGGCGGCCGCCGGCGCCGTTGAGGACTTCGAGCACCCGCGAGCGTGCCCAGTACGGGTCGGTGCCGTCCGCGGAGATGACGGTGACGAACGAGACCCCGAACATCGAGACCCCGCGCACGACCTTGGCCCGCGGCACGGTCAGCATCGCGGTGGTCAGCGGGTAGGTGACTTGGTCCTCGACCACCTGCGGCGCCTGGCCGGGATACTCGGTGTAGACGATGGTCTGTACGTCCGAGAGGTCCGGGATGGCGTCGAGCGGCAGGGTGCGCAGGGCCTGGACGCCCGCCGCCACCGCGAAGGCGGTGGCGATCAGCACGAGCACGCGGTTGCGCGCCGACCAGGCGATCAGCCGGGCGATCATGGGTCGCCCTCCCCGTCGGCGGCCGGCGGGGCGGCGAGGCTTGCCAGCGCCGCCTTCAGGTTGCTCTCGGCGTCGATCAGGAAATTGGCCGCGGTGACGACCCGCTCGCCGGCCCGGAGGCCCGCGCGGATCTCGACGAAGCCGTCGCCGCGCCGCCCGATCTCGACCGCCCGGGGCGCGAACCTGCCCTCCCCGGCCTCGATCAGCACCGCCTGGCGCGATCCGGTCTCGAGCACGGCTTCTTCCGGCACCGCCACCACCGGCTCGGTGGCGCCCGTGGCGATCTCGACGTCCGCATACATGTCGGGCAGGAGCAGCCCGTCCGGGTTCGGCAATTCGATCCGGATGCGGGTCGCGCGGGTCTCCCGGTTCACCTGCGGGTAGATCACTCCGACCCGGCCGGTGGCGGTCCGGCCGGGCACCCGCACGGTTGCGGCCTGACCCACGCGGATGCCGGCGAGGTCGCGCTCCGGCACGTCTGCCAGCACCCAGACCTGCGACAGGTCGGCGATCCGGAACAGGGTGTCGCCGGCCGCGGCCTTCATGCCCTCCACGGCCCGCCGCTCGAGCACCAGCCCGTCGCGCGGCGAGGCCCAGGTGATGGCGCGGGGCACCGTCCGGGTCCGCTCCATCTCGGCGATCACCGCCTCGGAGACGTTCAGGTTGCGGATGCGGCGCCGGGCGCCGTCGAAGCCCGGATTGGCGATGAGCTGCGCGGCGGCGGCGTTGATCTCCGGCGCGTAGACCGAGACCAGATTCTGGCCCTTCCGGACACGGTCGCCGGTGGTGACGTCCTCGACATGGTCGACATAGGCGTCCGCCCGGGTCGCCACCACGGTGACCCGGCGCTCGTCGAGCGCCACCGTGCCCGGCACCCGGACCGGCCGGGACACGACCCGGCGCTCGACCACGGCGCTGCGCACGCCGGTGCGCTGGATCCGGCCCGGCGAGACCGTGACGGTGCTCGGATCCGGGTCGTCGTCGTCATAGACCGGGATGTAGTCCATCCCCATCGAATCCGTTTTGGGTGTCGGCGAGGTGTCGGGCAGACCCATCGGGTTGCGGTAGTAGCGCACCGTTCGGCCGGGATCTTTTTTTGGCCCGTCGCCCTCCCCTGGCCCGGCCCGACCCGGAACGTCCTCGGCGGCGGGCCGGTCGAATCGTAGATCCTCGCTGGCCTGGACGGCCCGGAACAGGCGCCCGTCCTCGGTCATCATCGGCGACAGGGAGTAGACCGGCTTGCCGTCCGGATCCTGGTAATAGACCACCGGCCCCGTAGGCTTCGGCGCAGCAGCCGGACTCCCGCCGGCGAAACCCGCCCAGGCGCGGGCGATGGACAGGGGTGCTGCGCTGTCGCTCACGCGCCCTGCCCCATAGCCGAGGCCCCCCGCCGCCAGGGCGGCGAGGGTCCCGGCCAGCCAGGCCGCGCGGCTCACGGCACGGCCCGGAAGACGAGCTTGTCGCTCACGGTGCCGGTCTCGCCCTGGACCTTGGCCCCCAGCGACAACCGCCAGCTCCCCGCCATGGTGAGCTTGGTCCTGAACCGGTAGAGGCCCGGCTCCGTGGACGGGAGCTGCGCGAGGGTCGAGGTCATCTCGTCCATGCTGTCGGGGGCCATGTCGATGCGCTTGGCGAAGATCACCGCGTCGGTGACCAGCTGGCCGCTGCGCGTGTCGACCAAGCGGATCGTCAGGACGGCGTCGCCGACCTTGGCCTCCTGCGTGACGAGTTCGAACCGGTAATCCGCCGGTGCGGCCCGGGCCGGGGTACACAGAGCGGTGCCGACGAGCGCGGCCGTGCAGGCGCGCGCCAGGGATTGGGCAAGGAATTGAAAGGTCACACAGAATCTCCTGAACACGATGTCCGGCCGCACGGGCGTGCAGCCTCACGCGGGCGTCATGGCCCGCGGCATCGGGGTCAGGCTCGGGGCGGCTCTGGCGGCGGTGTCCCGGTCACGCTGGCGAACCGCGCCGCCTTCCGGGCAAACAGAGGCGCCCCGGTGGCGAAGGGCACCGGCAGGCCGATCCCGGACGGCGGCAAGGAGGCGAGGCCGGCAAGGCACAGGGCCATCAGCGGACAGCCCTTGAGGCAGCCCTCGGACCCGTCCCCGGGCTGCTGGTCCGACGGGGCCGCGGCCTCGGGCGGGCAGCAGGGCATGGCGTCCATGGCGGCTCCCGCCATGTCGTCCATCGGCGCCATGTCCATCGGCGCCATCGCGTGGCCGTGCTCATGCGGCGCGGACCGCTCCGCTTGGGCCGTCGTCGGCGCATGCATGCCGGCGACCGCCGCGGGGGCGGCGACCGGAAGCAGGGCGAGGCTGAGAACCGCCAGGAGCGGGAGCAGCCGCCGAAGGGCCAGCCAGAGGATCACGGTGTCAGGATGCCAGCTTTCGGGTCAGGGCGGAAGCGCCTCATCGTTCGCCGGCGATCCGCTGCGGGTCCGCGCGGGTCGAGCGCGCGGTCTCAGCGGTGCCGGCGGGTGATCAACCGCGCCAGCCGCGGCCGCAGGGGCAGGAACAGCCGGTAGGCCGCCTCCGCCACGGTCAGGATGGGACGCAGCCCGAAGACGCGCAGCTCGACGAGGCGGCCGAGCCAGCGCCAGTTCGGCAGGACGCGCCACAGCCGCGCGAACGCCGCCGCCCCCGACACGAGCCGGCCGT
>NZ_VRVD01001280.1:0-542 GCF_008040015.1 Methylobacterium sp. WL18
CCGTTAGGCCGGGTCGGGAGAGGGGAGCGCGGTATCCGCAGAAGTCGCGCCGGGAGTCCCATCCTCGACCGTCGCGCTGCCCCTCTCCCCCCCTGCTGCGCAGGGTACCCTCCCCCGCAGAGGGGGGAGGGAGGGCGCGCGTTCGTGCCTGTTTGGCTTTTGCGCTGCTTGTTACGTTCGCCGCCCCGGCCCACGCCGTCCAGCCCGACGAGGTGCTGAAGGATCCGGTGCTGGAGCACCGCGCCCGGGAGATCTCTTCGGAATTGCGCTGCCTCGTCTGCCAGAACCAGTCGATCGACGATTCCGACGCGCCGCTGGCCAAGGACCTGCGCGTGATCGTGCGCGAGCGCCTGCAGAAGGGTGACAGCGACCCGGCGGTGCTGCGCTACGTCGTGGACCGCTACGGCGAGTTCGTGCTGCTGCGGCCGGTCTTCGCCCTGCACACCCTGCTGCTGTGGCTGACCCCGATCCTGGCGGTCCTGCTCGGCGCCTTCGGGATCTGGCGCCTCGCGCGCCGGCGGCCGGCCGCGCCGGTCCGGACC
>NZ_VRVD01001281.1:0-539 GCF_008040015.1 Methylobacterium sp. WL18
CCGCCCCCCGCCCGGAGGAGGATCCGGGTCCGGCGCCGCTCTGGGGCGTGTCCGCCACCTTCGCCAGCCAGGCCGACCTCGCCGCCGCGCTCCAGGCCGTGTCCGGGATCAGCCCCCCGGACCAAGTCCATCTCGACGGGCACGGACCGGTGCCGATGCCCCGGACCCTGCGCTCCCTCGGCCTGGAGGGGCGCTCGATCCTCCCCTACGCGCTCGCCGGCGCGCTGCTCGGCGGCGCGGGCTTCTACGCGCTCTGCGTCTACGCCACGGCCTACGACTACGTGTTCCTGATCGGCGGGCGCCCGCGCCTGTCCTGGCCGTCCTTCGTGGTGCCGAGCATCTCCTTCGCGATGATGACCAGCTGCATCGCGATCCACCTCGCCCTGCTGGTGCTCAACCGCCTGCCGCGGCTGAACCATCCGGCCTTCAACATCCCGGGCTTCCTGCGCGCCTCGGACGACCGGTTCTTCCTCTCCGCGGAGGCGCGCGACGACCGCTTCGACGCGGGCCGGTTCGAGCGCCGGCTCGCGGGCCTGGCG
>NZ_VRVD01001282.1:0-536 GCF_008040015.1 Methylobacterium sp. WL18
CCTGGCGCACCGCGTCGCCCGGGTGGTGCCCCTGTACTGGCTGGTGAGCCTGATCGTCCTGGCCCTCGCCCTCGCGCGCCCCGAATGGCTGAGCGATGCCGCGGCCCTCGTCGGCGAGCCGGGCACGATCCTGGCCGGGTTCCTGTTCTGGCCGGCGGCCCGGCCGGACGGCGCCATCCAGCCCCTCTACGGCCTCGGCTGGACCCTCAATTACGAGGCGTTCTTCTACGGGCTCTTCGCCTTCGGGCTGGGCTTCGGCCGGCGCGGCGCCGTGATTTGGCTCGCTCTGGCCCTGGTGCTGCTGGTGACCGCCGGTGCGCTCGTGCCCGGGCTGCCGGTGCCGATCCGGTTCTGGGCCAACCCGATCGTGCTGGAATTCCTGCTCGGCGCCGGGCTCGCCCTCGCCCATCGGGAGGGGCTTCGGCCTGGATCCGCATTTCGCCTCGGGCTCGGGGTGACGGGGATTCTCGGCCTGGCCCTGGCCGCACGCCTGCTCGGCGGCGACGGGGCCGCGGATGGGTTCCTGCGCCCGCTGC
>NZ_VRVD01001283.1:0-536 GCF_008040015.1 Methylobacterium sp. WL18
CCGCCCCGGCGGTCACCGCCTGCAAGCCCCCGGAGGCGCCGCCGGCGGCTCTGCGCCCGACCAAGCCCGTGCTCCCCGAGAAGCCGGCCTGCCTCGACGCCAAGGGCGGCTGCCCCGGCTGGGAGGCCTACAGCTTCAACGACGCGGTGAAGGCCTACAACCTGCAAGCGCAGGCGTTCCGGCCGATCGCCGAGGCCTACGCGCAGAAGCTCAACGCCTACGTGAAGGCGAGCGCGGATTACGCGCAGTGCGAGATCAACGCGATGCAGAACTGACGCGCGCTGCGGAACGGAGCCGGCTGAACGGCGGCCAACGGGGGGCGCGGCGGGGGTTCAGCCGGCGCGGCGCAGTCTCCGGCATCGAGGGCCGCGATCCCCGCCGCCCGTCCCTGCCGAGGCCGAACAGTGCCCTTCCGTCATGTCTTTGGGCGCGCCGGGTTCTGCGCCCTGCTGCTCGCCACCGCCCCGGCGCTGGCCGCCGACTTCGACGGTCCGCCGCCCCCGCACGGCTATGGCGGCCCGGGGGACGGCTACGAG
>NZ_VRVD01001284.1:0-535 GCF_008040015.1 Methylobacterium sp. WL18
CTCCAGCATCACCCGGGCGGTCCGGGCCATGGTGGCCTCGGCCTGGAGGCGGCGGCGGGCCCAGGTCCCGCCGTCGAGCTTGTCGAGGGTGACCGCGTCGGGCTCCGGGCCGTAGCGCCAGATCCGGTCGGCCTGGGTGACCGGCACCATCAGGATCGCGTCGCCGGCGAAGCGCAGCCGCAGGGCCTCGGAGGGCTCGTCGTCCGCGCCGACGCCCTGCGGGTTCGATACGGGCTCCAACCCCTCGAACACGCACAGGCCGTGGTCGCGGTCGACCGCCACGTCGCCGGGGCGCAGGTCGACCTCGCCCATCGGCAGGATCGCCCGGGCGGTGCCGGACACCGCGGCGTCCGGTCCGAACAGGTCGGCTGCGGCGAACACCGTCGCGCCCCGTCCCGGGACCCGGAAGCCGGCGCCGATCGGCGCCTCCAGGGCGAGGATGTCGCCCGGTGCCGCGTCGGCGAGGTCGGACCAGCCGTCGATCAGCCGGACCGGGCGCTCGGCGATCTTGCCGGCCTGCCGCACGAGGCGCCGG
>NZ_VRVD01001285.1:0-527 GCF_008040015.1 Methylobacterium sp. WL18
TCCCAGACCCGCTCGCCCCGTGCGGCGCGGGCGGCGAGCGTCAGGCTGGCGTCGGCGAGGTAGGCGAGCGGCAGCAGCAGCGCCGCGGCGAGCCCCCCCGCCAGGGCGAGCTGGCACAGCAGCCAGGCGGTGACGATGCCGACCGGCAGCGAGCCGACATCGCCGAGGAAGAGGCTTGCCACCGGCCGGTTGAACGGTGCGAAGCCCAGCATCGCCCCGAGCAGGCAGCCCGCCACCAGGGCCGGCAGCGCCGGCAGGTATCCGGCGAGCCCGAGCAGCAGCAGCGCGCCGGAGACCGGGACGATCTCGGCCACCGTCATCCAGTCGAGCCCGTCCATGAAGTTCGTCAGGTTGACGAACCAGATCCCGGCCAGCAGCGCGAGGCCGCGCTCGAGCCACAGGGGCGCCCCGGGCACCAGACGGCCGTCGAGGTGCCAGACCAACACGCCGACCACGCCCGCCTGAACGGCGAGCCGCAGGCCGGCCGGCAGTGGCCGCAGGTCGTCCACGGCGCCGAGCAGCGCCAG
>NZ_VRVD01001286.1:0-524 GCF_008040015.1 Methylobacterium sp. WL18
GGATCGTCCCCGGCCGCGACCGGCAGGACCGGCAGCAGCAGGGCCGCGGCCAGGCAGCCGGTGCGGATCGGGCGGCGCGGTCTCGTCATGCTCATCGTCTCGCCTTGGGCGGTTCACGGAATCCGGCGCAGTATCGGCGCGCCCGGCCGCGGCGGCGGTAATCTTTCGGACGAGCGGATCCGGCGCCCGCGCCCTCCTTTTGGACGATGTCGCGTCCCGCGCGCAGGCCGCCTAGCGTGCGGGATGGCCGCCCGGCCCCCGCCGGGCGGGGAGAGTCTTCGGAGTCGTCCGGTGCGAAGCGTCCAGGCCCAGAGCGACGGAGCGGATGTCTGCGTCGTCATCGCGGCGCACAACGCCGAGGCCACCATCGCCACCGCGGTCGCCTCGGCGTTGCGCCAGCCGGAGGTCGCCGAGGTCATCGTCGTCGACGACGCCTCGACGGACCGGACCAGCGCCGCCGCCGAGGCCGCCGGCGACGGGACCGGCCGGCTGAAGCTGCTCCGGCTGACCCGCAACGCCGGACC
>NZ_VRVD01001287.1:0-524 GCF_008040015.1 Methylobacterium sp. WL18
GGCCGGCGCACCGCCCGCCCCGCTGCCGGCGCGCCGGGACTGGGCCGACTTCTACGACTGGATCCTGCGGCTGTCGGCGTGAGCCGCCTCGCCCCGCTCCTCCGGGTCGCGGGACGGCCGAACGCAGCTTCGATCGCGCCGGCCCTTGTGCGCCCGGGGCCGGATCGCCCATAACGGCCGCGATGAAGTCTCGGATTCGGCAGGGGCGCTCGGGGCGCGGCTGGTGGGCGATCGCCGCCCGCATGCTCGCGCTCGTCCTGACCCTCTGCCTGGCCGGACCGGGCGTCGGCCTCGCGGCGGATCTGGCGTTCCATGCGGGCGGCCATCACGACCGCATCGACGGACCATCGCTCGCGGAGGCCGGCACCAGCGTCGATCCCGGCGTGACCGAGCACCTCCATTGCGGCTGCCACCAGGTCGCGCCCCTGGAGACCGGAGCCCTGGCGCCGCCGGCGGTTCCCGTCCGGCCGGTCGCGGTCCGGACCTCCGGCGCCCTTTCCTCGATCGTGCCCGACCGCCTGCCC
>NZ_VRVD01001288.1:0-523 GCF_008040015.1 Methylobacterium sp. WL18
CCCCCGGTGCGCGGCGCGGTGCGCTCGGCCTCGCTCTCCTGCGCGCGGGCCTTGAGCGCAGCATCCTCGGCCGCCCGCTCCAGCGCCTCGTCGAACTCGGGCAGGCGTGCCAGCCCGTCGATCAGTTCCGCCAGGGGCCCGTCCGGGCGCAGGATCTCGTCGGGTGAGGATTCCCGGCGTAATCCGGCCCGGGCGCAGGATTCCGCGAGGCGGGCCGCCGGCGGGCAGGCCTGGCGCAGGATCGGGGCGACCGGCTGGAGCTTGCCCATCTGGCCGACCAGGCCGACGAGGTCGGCGATCCGGGCGGCGAGGTCCTTCCGGTCCCGCTCCAGCATCGACAGGCCCAGCGTCGAGGCGGCGAGCCGGCCCTCCGCGGCGCTGCCGGCGAGCAGGGCCTTCTTCTCGGCGATCTCGCCGTCGATCTCCCGGACGTGGCCGCGGCTCGCCGCGACCCGCTCGCGGGCGATCCGCACGGTGTCGGCGCCCTCGCGCAGGCGCAGCCGGACCGCGATGAGGTCGAGGC
>NZ_VRVD01001289.1:0-522 GCF_008040015.1 Methylobacterium sp. WL18
AGGCGGCGTCGGTGGAGGAGCAGTTCGCCGCCGTGCAGGAGACCGCCGCCACGGTGGACGAGATCACCCATTCCGGCGCCCAGATCGGCAAGCGCGCCACCGAGGTGATCGCCACCGCCCAGGCCACCGCCCAGACCTCCCGGCAGGGCCTGCGCGCGGTCTCGGACACCGCCAAGGCGATGGACGCGATCCGCGAGCAGGCCGAGGCGGTGGCCGGCAACATCGTCAGCCTGTCGGAGAAGACCCAGACGATCGGCGACATCATCGAGACGGTCAACGACATCTCGGAGCGCACGCACCTGCTGGCGCTCAACGCCGCGATCGAGGCGGCGGCGGCCGGCGAGAGCGGGCGCAGCTTCGCCGTGGTGGCCTCCGAGATGAAGCTGCTGGCCGACCAGGCCAAGGCGGCCACCGGTCAGGTCCGGGGGATTTTGGGCGAGATCCAGCGGGGCATCAACACGTCGGTGATGCTGACCGAGGAGGCGGTCAAGCGCGCGGCGGCCGGCAAGACGCGCTCGGACA